>CAZAVT010000006.1:14324-26387 GCA_964488395.1 uncultured Burkholderiaceae bacterium
GCTGATCCGGGACTTGAGTGATGGCTATCGGCTGGTTTTCCTGCTGTCGATGCTGCTCTTTGGCGTGGTGGCCGAAGCCTACCGCCCTGGCAGCGCGCTGATCAGGCAGGCAGAATCGAACCGCCGGTGAGTGCTGGCCAGAAAGCCTGCGGCCCGGCCTGGATCGCGGCTGCGCCGAGCTGATCCGCCCACCAGGACTCCGCACCGAACTCGCCGCGCCAGGCCCACAGTCGATGGGTCGCACGATGCAGACGGTGCTCTTTGGTAAAGCCGATCGCACCATGCACCTGATGGCCGATCGCGATCGCAACCGCGGCAGCCTCTCCGGCGATCAGCTTGGCCACCGCCACCGCGCTCGCCGACCGGCGATCAACGGGACCGGCCTGGGGCATCGACAGCGCCGCAGCGGCAGCCCGCGCGCTCGCCCGCGCCGTGGCCACTTCGCCTGCCAGATGCGCGATCTGAAACTGCAGCGCCTGATTGCGGCCGATCGGCCGACCGAATTGCACGCGCTCGGCGGCATAGCGAACCGTTTGTTCGAGCACGGATTCGAGCGCGCCCACCATGGCGATCGCGCGGGCCGCAGCGCCTGCGACCAGGACTGGATCGATGGTGGACCGCTGCTCTGCCTGCGGGGCAAACCCGAGCCGCTCGGCCCTCGCCTGATCGAGTTGCAGCGTGTCACAGGGCAGGCCTGCGGCATCGACAGCGGACTCGATCTGCACCCGGGCCGAATCGCCAAGCGCCATCAGCGTGAGGCCATGGCCCGGCAGCCAGGCAAGCAAATGACCCGCCTGCGAGGCCCAGGCCACCCGCTCGAGTCGACCGCTCACAAGCAACCCAGCGATCGAACCGGCTGCGGCCGGCTCGACCCGCAACCCGCCGGTCTGCCCGCCCCAGGCGAGCGACAGCGGCCCTCCACCCAGTCGCGACGGACCGACGCCCAGCGGGGCGGCAAGGCCAATACCGACCACGGTCTCCGCGAGCGGCAGCGCCAGCTGATATCGGCCAAGCCCGTGCAGGAGCGGCCAGATCTCCTGCCAATTGGCCGCGATACCGCCCTGATCCTCGGCAGCCATCGCCTGCGGGTAGCCCTGCTGCGCGAGCTGCGTCCATGCGTTGGTCGCCCATTGATCGCTCGCTGGCGCTTGGGCTTGAGCCTGCTCGCTCGCGAGGGCTCCGTAGAGCCGCGCGGCGCCTGCAGCGATTGCCGCTTCGAGGTTCTCGGCCGCGCTCATCGCAAACCCAGCCCACGGGCGATGATGCCGCGCAGGATCTCGCGTGTGCCGCCGCGCAAGGAGTAGGAGGGCGAGGCGAGCGCCGTGAATTGCTGGACTCGCTGGAGGCTTGACCCCACGGGACCGGGCCCGTCAAAAAGGGCGTGGGCGTGCTCTGGCATCGATTGCCCGAGGAGCGCCCCCTGATCCTTGACCAGCGCGGCAGCAAGCGCCGGGTCTTCCCCGGCTGCAAGGAGCGCCGACACGCCCAACGAGAGGTTGCGTAGCGCCGCATAGCGGGCAACGATCCCGCCGATCACGGCCCGATGGCGCCGATCCTCGACATCGGCCTGACCGATGATCTCGACCAGCAGCTGGGTGCTGCTCAAAAACCGTTCCGGGCCGCTCCGTTCGAAGGACAGCTCGGCGCCGACCTGTTGCCAGCCCTCGCCCTCGATGCCCAAGAGGTGCTCATCGGGGACAAAGACATCGTCGAGCGTCACTTCGTTGAAATCATGGTCACCGACCGCATTGATCACCGGCCGGATCGTCAGCCCCGGCGAGCGCAAGTCGATCAGGAGTTGCGACAGCCCGCGCTGCCGATCAGCCGGTTCGCCGCGGGTGCGCACGAGCGCAATCATCCAGTGGCATTGGTGGGCGTTGGAGGTCCAGAGCTTGCGCCCGCTGACCCGCCAGCCACCTGCAACCGCCTGGGCCCGGGTGCGCACCGAAGCGAGATCTGAGCCGGTATCGGGCTCGCTCATGCCGATGCAAAAATAAATCTCGCCGCGGGCGATGCCGGGCACGATCCTGGGCGCGAGATGCTCCGGCGACAGGCGCATCAGCAGGAGCGCGCTTTGCCGCTCGGCAATCCAGTGTGCGGCCACCGGCGCTCCAGCCGCGAGCAACTCCTCCATGAGCACATATCGCTCGAGCGCGGATCGCTCGGCACCGCCATAGCGGCGCGGCCAGGTCAGACCGATCCATCCGCGCGCACCGAGCGCGCGACTGAACTCGCTGTCAAAGGCCATCCAGTTGCGGGCGCGCTCGACTGGCGTTCGTCCGGCAAGGTGCTGATCGAGGAAGGCCCGGACCTCGCGCCGAAAGTCCTCACACTGCGGCGGCAGCTCGCAGAATGGAATCTCCGGCACGCCCCCCATCAGCGCTCGTCCCGACTGGACGCGTCGTACCCGGTCCGCCCGCGTCGAGCACACACGGGGCAGTCCGGATCACGATCGACCGCGATGGTCTCGAACCCGCTGCGACGCGCATCGACCAACAGCATCCTGCCAATCGCCGGCTCGCCGAACCCGCCGACGATCTTGAGCGCCTCGCTCGCCTGCAGGGTACCGATCAGGCCGGTAAGTGGCGCAAAGACCCCCATCACAGCGCAGCGCGTTTCCTCCGGCGCCTCGGACTCTGGAAACACGCAGTGGTAACAGGGCGAATCCGGCTCGCCGGGGTGAAAAACCGCGAGCTGGCCGTCGAAGCGGATCGCTGCGCCAGAGACAAGCGGCACACCGTGCTGAAAACATGCGCGATTGACCGCGTGTCGGGTTGCGAAATTGTCGCTGCAGTCCAGAACCACATCCGCCTGGGCCACCCAGTGCGCGAGCCGATCGCCGGCCAGCCGCTCATCGAGCGCGACCAGTGCAATTTCGGGGTTGAGCGCGGCGAGCGTGCGTCGGCCCGATTCGACCTTGGGCACACCGATCGAATCCTCGCGGTGGAGGATCTGACGTTGCAAATTACTGAGTTCGACCTGGTCGGCGTCGGCGAGGATCAAGCGCCCCAGGCCAGCGCTCGCCAGGTAAAGACTTGCCGGACACCCGAGGCCGCCCACCCCCACGACGAGCGCGCAGCCACCGAGCAGTCGCTCCTGCCCGTCGACCCCGATCTCCTCGAGGAGAATATGCCGCCCATAGCGCAGGAGTTGCCGGTCGTGCAGGGAGGGTTGACCCGAGCGCACGTGCACGGCCGGTTCGGGCGGCCCGCGCTCAGCGGGTCGCGGCAGCGGGCTCGGCGCCCCCGGCGGCTGCGGCCGTCGGCGAAACCGCCACCGGCTGGCCCTTGAGGTGGTTGAGCGCCTGCTGCAACTGGTAGTCCTCGGGCGAGCCAAACTGGATGGGTTTGCGCTCGCGCGCCCGGGCGTCAACTGCCGGATCCCGGGCCTCGGCCGGTTTGTCATCGGGAGTCCCCGGAGTCGCCGACAGATGCTTGTTGAGGTCGGCTTCCCGCAGGCGTGCGGTACTCAGGCCGTCAGCCGTCTCCTCGACCAGAAAGTCGGGGGCGATACCCTTCGCCTGGATCGAGCGCCCGCTCGGCGTGTAGTAGCGGGCGGTCGTGAGCTTGATCGCGGTCGAATTGGGCAACGGCAGGATCGACTGGACCGAGCCCTTGCCGAAGGTCTGGGTCCCGAGGATGACCGCGCGCTTGTAGTCTTGCAGCGCGCCCGCCACGATCTCGGAAGCTGATGCCGAACCACCGTTGACGAGCACTACCATTGGGACCGTCTTGGCCGCTGCAGGGGCTCGGGCAACGTGGTCCTCTCGCTCGCCACGCAGATAGTCCTCGGGGCTCGCCGTGTACTGGCGCTTCGCATCCTCGGTTCGGCCCTCGGTGGAGACCACCGTCACGCGAGGCGGCAGGAAGGTCGCCGAAACGCCCACCGCGCCATGAAGGAGCCCCCCCGGATCGTTGCGCAAGTCGAGCACCAGACCACGGGCAAGCGCCCCCTGGCGGTCCAGGTTGACCAGATGCCGGCTCAGCGACTCGACCGTGTGTTCCTGGAACTGCGAGACGCGCACATAGCCGATGCCGGGCTCGAGCACACGCGAGCGCACGGACTGCACCCGGATCACGTCGCGAACGATCTTGAACGTGAGCGGCGCTTCCTCGCCCTTTCTGGAGATGGTGAGGGTGATCGGTGTCTTGGGCTTGCCGCGCATCAGCTTGACCGCATCGTTGAGCGCCATCCCCTTGGTGGGCTTGTCGTCGATGCGGATGATCAGGTCACCCGCTCGCACGCCGGCTCGCGCAGCCGGGGTGTCCTCGATGGGCGAAATGACCTTCACGAAACCCTCTTCGGTGCCGACCTCGATGCCCAGGCCGCCAAACTCGCCCTGGGTGCCGACCCGCAACTCGCGGAAGGCGTCAGCATCGAGATAGGCGGAGTGCGGATCAAGGCCCGAGATCATGCCGCTGATCGCTTCGTTGATCAGCTTCTTGTCCTCGACCGGTTCAACGTAATGCGCCTTGATCGCGCCGAACACCTCGGCGAACTGGCGCAGGTCATCGAGCGGTAGCGGCGCGCGCTGGCCGCGCTGCGCAACAGCCGACAGGCCCAAGCTCAGCAGCACCCCGGCTAGCACGCCGATGCTGATGAGTGCCAGTGATCTGAATCTGAGTTTCATCGCGGGGTCCCGGGACAGTCGACTGAGCGCTCCCGGGCGTTTGCCTAAGGCGGAAGCGAGGCTCCTTGAGTATAAACCGACCCGCCGCCAAGCGGCAGCTTATTCGGACGGATGGATGGATGGCGCGTGGCCGGCCGACGCTCCGACGATCAATTGCGCCGGGCTTTGCCTTGCGCCGCGACGGCCGCCATCGCCGCCTCGATTTCGGCTGCATCGCCCAGGTATCGGCGACCGACCGGCCGCAGCCGGCCGTCGAGCTCGTAAACCAGCGGGCGAGCGGTGGGGATATTGAGGGCCACGATCTCGTCCTCGGGAATGTCTTCGAGGTACTTGATCAGCGCGCGGATGGAATTGCCATGCGCGGCAAGCAGCACTCGCTTGCCTGATCGCACCGCCGGCGCAATCAGCTGCTCCCAGCATGGGGCAACTCGGGCCACCGTATCGCGCAGGCATTCGGTGCGCGGGATCAGGTCGGGGGCGAGGCCGGCGTAGCGCCGGTCGAGCTCCGCGCCACGAGGGTCGCCGACGGGCAGGGGGTCCGGGGCGATGGCGTAGGCGCGGCGCCAGATGAGCACCTGCTCGTCGCCGAACCGGGCCGCGGTCTCGGCCTTGTTCAAGCCCTGAAGCGCGCCGTAATGGCGCTCGTTCAGACGCCAGTCGTGGGTCACGGGAAGCCACATCCGGTCCATCTCGTCGAGCGCGGTCCAGAGTGTCCGGATGGCGCGCTTGAGGACCGAGGTGAAGCAATGGTCGAAGTCAAAGCCCTCGGCCGCGAGCAGGGCGCCGGCCCGTCGCGCCTCGGCGAGCCCGTTCGCCGTGAGATCGACATCGGTCCAGCCAGTGAAGCGGTTTTCGAGGTTCCACTGACTCTCGCCGTGGCGCAACAGGACGATTTGATAGCTCATGGGTCGGCAGAGAAAAGGCTGGCGCTGGGGTTGGAGGCGGGGTTGGGTCAACCGATATCTTATAATCCTAGGTCCACCTTTGCCGGGCAAGTCCACGTGTCCTTCATTACCGAGAACATCTTTCTCTTCGTGGTCGCCTTCGTGTCGGGCGCCATGCTGCTCTGGCCAATCGTCACGCGGCGCAGCGCCAACGGCCTCGACACGCTTGGGGCGACCCGCATGATCAACGACACGCGAGCGATCGTCCTCGATGTGCGAGCGCCCGGTGAGTTCGAAGCCGGGCACCTGCCTGGCGCGCAGAACATTCCGCTGGCTGAGCTGGCGGGACGGATCGGCGAGCTGCCCGCCGATCGGCCGGTCATCGTCTGCTGCAACAGCGGCGCGAGCTCGGCGCGCGGTGTGGGCGAGCTGCGCAAGGCCGGACGCGAGCAAGTCTTCAACCTCGATGGCGGATTGAACGCCTGGCGACAGGCGGGTTTGCCCATCGTTCGCTAGGGCCGGTCAGCGCACTTGCGACGCCCGATCAGACGATTCAGGAGTCATAGCCCATGGGTGTTCACGTCCAGATGTACAGCACGGCAGTCTGTCCCTATTGCGTTCGTGCCGAGCAGCTGCTGCGGGCCCGTGGCGTGACGGACATCGAGAAGATCCGCATCGATCTCGAGCCCGAGCGGCGTGACGAGATGATCACTCGCACGGGACGACGGACAGTCCCGCAAATCTTCATCGGCGAGCGCCACATTGGCGGCTGCGACGATCTCTATGCCTGCGATCGTGCGGGCGAGCTGGCGGGCCTGCTCGCCGGCTGAGCGTTTCCGATTCACGGTGACCCGTCCGCCGGTCGCCCCCACCAAGGATTTTCGTTGATGAGCGCACAGGCACAGGAACAAAACCCGGTTTTCGCGATCCAGCGCATGTACCTCAAGGGCATGTCGCTCGAACTTCCGAACGCACCGGCGATCTTTCTCGAGAGCCAGCAACCGACCGTCGAGGTGCAGCTCGACGTGGCCCATGCGCAGGTGGTCGAGGCGATTCACGAGGTCGTGGTGACCGTCACCCTGACGACCAAGGTGAGCGACAAGGTGGCCTTTCTGGTCGAGATCGGCCAAGCGGGTATCTACGAGATCCGGCATGTGCCGGCCGAGCAGATGGACATCCTGCTGAACGTGGTCTGCGCCAACATGATCTTCCCGTACCTGAGGGCCAACCTGGCCGACGCGATCCAGCGCACCGGCTTTCCGCCGATCCATCTGGCGGAATTCAATTTCGAGGCGCTCTACCAGCAGCGACTCGCCCAATCCGGCGAGCAGGCCTCGCCCCTGATCGTCCCCGGGCGTTGAGCCATGGCCGATCGCCCCCCGGCGGTCGGCGACACCGGTCAGGCTTGAGTTCATGAAGGTCGCGATCGTCGGCGCAGGCGCCTGGGGAACGGCACTCGCCCAACATGTCGCACGCCGCCACAGCGTGCTCCTCTGGATGCGCGATGCGACTCAGTGCAAGGCGCTCGAGGTCAGTCGCCGAAACGAGCGCTATCTGCCGACCGTCGCCCTCGAACCCCGGATCGAGGTGGGCTGCGAGATCCCTGCGCTGCAGGCCTGGCTGACCGACGCTCAAGACACGCTCCTCGTCATTGCCACGCCCGTTGCGGGACTCGAGCCGGCGCTCGCCGCGATCGCGCCAGGACTCCCCGCCAGCTGTCGGGGTGTGCTCTGGCTCTGCAAGGGCATCGAACCGGGCGCCCGCCGATTGCCCCACGTCATTGCCGAGCGCTGGCTGGCGGGCCGGCCGGGCGGGACCCTGTCGGGACCCAGCTTCGCCGAGGAGGTCGCGGCAGGCTTGCCCGTCGCCCTCACCGTGGCTGGCACCGACGCCAGGATCGAGGCGCTCACGATGGCGGCCTGCCATCATGGGGCGGCACGCATCTACACCAGCACCGACCTCCTCGGGGTTGAACTCGGTGGTGCGCTCAAGAACGTGATGGCCATCGCCGCCGGGATCAGTGATGGCCTAGGGCTGGGCGCCAACGCGCGCGCGGGGCTCATCACGCGCGCGCTGGTGGAGATGTCCCGTCTGGGCGCAGCCCTGGGCGCTCAGCCAGAGACCTTCGTGGGTCTCACTGGCCTCGGTGATCTGGTTCTCACCTGCACCGGCGGGCTGTCACGTAATCGGCGCGTGGGCATGGCGTTGGCGGCCGGCCAGTCGCTCGACGAAATCCTCTCCGGCCTGGGTCATGTCGCCGAGGGTGTGCTCACTGCGCCGGTCGCCCGTTCGCTCGCCCACGAGGCGGGTGTCGAGATGCCACTCACCGAAGCGGTCTGCGCGGTGCTGGACGGGCGACAGAGCGCGCCCGAGGCCTTGCGGGAGCTTCTCGCACGCGAACCGCGTGCGGAATTGGAACGGCGATGAGCGAATCCGTCCCCGACCTGGGAGCGCCGACCGCGTTGACCTCGACGAGCCCCGCGATCTGCGTCTTTTGCGGCGCCCGTCCCGGGTTCGATGCAGCCCATGCCACGCTCGCTCGCCAGACCGGTGCCGCGATCGCCCAGCGCGGCTGGCGATTGGTCTTTGGCGGTGGGCGGGTTGGGCTGATGGGCGCGCTCGCCGATGGTGCACTCGGTGCCGGTGGCAAGGTGACCGGCATCATTCCGCAAGCGCTGGTCGCGCGCGAGCTCGCCCACAGCGGCCTCACCGATCTGCAGATCGTGGCCGATATGTCGGTGCGCAAGCAAAGGATGGTCGAACAATCCGACGCCTTCATCGCCTTGGCCGGTGGTTTTGGCACGCTCGATGAGCTCTTCGAAGTGCTGACGCTGCGCCAGACCCGCTACCACGCCAAGCCTGTCCGACTGCTCGACCCGGATGGCTACTACGACCGGCTGCTCGCGATGTGCGAAGGCTTTGTGGCAGCCGGTTTCGTCTCGGAAAAGGACCTGCCGCTGGTGCGTCGCGAGCGGGCCATCGAGCCCCTGCTCGATGGGCTGTTCAGCGCGCTCGCCTAGGCCCCAGGCACGGCCGGTGTTTGGCGGCCGGCAGCACCCGCAAACCCGTGCTGGCGCCACGCTTCGTAGACCGTGATCGCAACCGCGTTGGACAGGTTCAGGCTGCGATTGTCGGGCCGCATTGGCAACCGCAGCCGCTCCTCGGGCGCAAACCGCGCGAGCACCTCGGGGCTCAGACCGGCGGTTTCGGAGCCAAACACCAGATAGTCGCCCGGCTGAAAACTCACCGAACAGTGATCACGGTCGCCGCGGGTGGTCAGGGCCCAGCAGCGGGCGGGGCGCTCCCGCGCAAGAAACGCCGCCCAGCTCTCATGCACCACCAGCGCGGCAATCTCGTGATAGTCGAGCCCGGCGCGCCGCATCTTGGCGTGATCGATCGGAAAGCCAAGTGGGCGCACCAGATGCAGGCGCGCCCCGGTATTGGCGCAGAGCCGGATCACGTTGCCGGTGTTGGGCGGTATTTCAGGCTGAACCAGAACGACATTGAACATGATTATGGGGAGTTCGTGCGACCACCAAGTTGGTCACCGACGCGGCGCCGGCGGCCCTCAGGGCCTGTGCCACAGCCTGGAGCGTAGCACCGGTGGTGAGCACATCGTCGACTACGACAACGGCACGCCCCGCCACCCGCCCCGGATCGGCCCGGAACGCGCCCGCCATGTTGGCAATACGGTCCTGGGGGCCCAGGCTCGCCTGAACTCGGCCGGCACGCGTGCGCGCGAGCGCGGCCGGTACAAGGGCCATCCCAAGCTCGCGGGCCAGCGCGCGGGCGATCAGCAGGGCCTGGTTGAAGCCCCGATCGCGCAGGCGATCGGCTGTGAGGGGCACTGCGGTCAGGAGCGGTGCAGCCTTAGCGGTCACCAGGGGCGCCCCGCCTTCGAGCTGACCGCGCAACGAGCGCGCAAGCAGTCGCCCGAGAGACCACGCGAGCGCCGCGTCGCCCCGGTACTTGAGCGCCTGGACCAGCCGGTCCAGTGGCGGCCCGTAGTCGCCCAGAACCAGGGTGCGGTCAAAGGCGGGGGGGTGGGCGACGCAGGCGGGGCAGCGCGCGGCGGCCGATCGGTGGGCGCAGACCCGACAACGGGCGGCACCATCGTCCAAGAGCGGCAGGCAGTCGATACAGACGAGTGCGCGCACGAGTGGTCGAACCCGGCAGCGCATCGCACACACGATGCAGGTCGGAGCGAGGAGCAGGTCCGCACAGGCGGCTCGGGCCGAGGCGAGGGCTTGGGTGACGGTCATCGGCGAATTGGGGCACAGCGCGCCTATACTCAGCGCCATGAATCAGGCCGACGAACTAGATCAGCAGGCCGTTTGGCGCCAGCAGGCGCGGCGCTTTCGGCCAGGGCGCGGCACGGGTTTCCTGGTGGGCGAGGTCGAGACGGCGATGCTCGCGCGGCTCGAGCCGGTTCGACTCGCACCGACTTGGCTGCTCGATGGGGCCTGCGGTGCCGGGACCGGGCTCGCCGCCCTGACGAGGCGCTATCCTCAGGCACGGAAGGTCGGCTTCGAGCTCTCGGGCGCCGCACTTTCTCAGACGGCGCGCGCGCAGGCCTCGCCGCCTGCCGGGTGGCTGAGCCGCTGGCTCGGCGCTTTGCAGCCAGCGGGCCGGTCGGCGGTTCCTGACCCAGCCTTTCTGGCGATCACCGACCCGAGCCGATTGCCGCTTGCGAGCTCGAGCATCGATCTGGTCTGGTCGGCGCTGATGCTGCACTGGGCGCGCGATCCGGCGGACCTGATCGCCGAGTGGTACCGCATCATCCGGCCCGGCGGGCTGGTGAGCTTCAGCTGCCTGGGCGTGGACACCTTGCACGAACTCCGCGGCATCGGCGCACAGCTCATGCGGTTTCCAGATATGCACGATCTGGGTGACGCGCTGGTCTCGGCCGGGTTCGCCGAACCGGTCCTCGACACCGAGCGACTGACGGTGACCTGGCGCAATCCGGCGGATCTGTTGCGAGACCTGCGGTCACTGGGCGGCCACGCGCTGAAGGGCAGGCGGCGCGGGCTTGTCACGCCCCGGGAGCGCCAGCGCTGGCTCGATGCCCTGGCGGCCCTCAAGGGGCCGGATGGATTGATTGAGGTCCGTTTCGAGCTGATCTACGGCCATGCGTGGTGCCCCGCACAAAAGCGCTTGCCCGCCGGTCTCGCGCCGCTTAATTTCCTGCCGCGCAAGACCTGAGCCCCGGCTGCACGGCCCTTGCGCGAGGATGGTCGGGGCTGCGTCATTTGCCGGGCCTCACCGCCCCCCCTATAATTCGACCGAAAACGAAAAGCACAGATCCGAGGGTTAGCCGTCCGGAGGCTCGGGTTTCCGATCATGCAGTACCAGTGGCAGTACGATTCCGCGAGCAGGCGGCACCAGTGGATGTTGCGGCGCAATTGCGTGCTGTCGCCGCGGCAGCTGCTTGCGTGGTTCATGTCGCTGTCCGCCTTGTCGCTGCTGATCGCAGGCGTCTTTTTCCTCTGGCGTGGGGTGTGGATGATCCTGCCCTTCGCGGTTGTCGAGATCGCCGCACTGGGCCTCGCGTTTGTCTGCCATGCGCGTCACGCGGCGGATTACGAGAGGATCGTTTCAGAGCCGGGCCGGCTTCGGATCGAAGCCCACCTCGGGCAGGACGTTCGGGTTTCGGAATACGCCGCCCCGTGGGTGAGGGTGGAGTACCGAGGTGGATGGAGGGCGCCGATCCGGCTGGTGGCGGGTCGGGAGGCGGTCGAGGTCGGGCGTTTCGTGCCTGACCACCGCAAGCCAGCGTTAGTCAGGCAACTGCGTGACGCGCTGGTCCTGGCGGCTTGACCGCAGCGGAGCTCTGTGGATGGATTCAGGTCAACGACGAAGGACACAAATGATCAAGAAGAGCGCCCTCAACGCGCTGTCTGCAGCCCTTCTGGGGGGATGGGCGAGCGCCGCATTGGCCGTCAAGGACATGCCCGGCGGCCCGGCCGTTTTCCAGCTCAACCTTCCCGAGCCGGCCAACGCCATTGCCCGCGGACAGATCTGGTTGCACGAACTCCTGCTCTGGGTGTGCCTGGTGATTTTCGTGGCCGTGTTCGCGGTGATGTTTTACTCCATGTGGGCGCACCGTAAGTCACGCGGCGCCAAGCCCGCCGATTTTCACGAGAGCACCTCGGTCGAGATTGCCTGGACGGTGGTGCCCTTTCTCATCGTGATCGGCCTGGGCGTAGCGGCGACCGGCGAGGTGATCGCCCAGAAGGACACCTCCAACCCCGACCTGACGGTCAAGGTGACCGGCTACCAGTGGAAATGGGGCTACGACTACCTGAAAGGCGAGGGCGAGGGCATCGGCTTCCTGTCCACCCTGTCGACACCACGCGATCAGATCGACGATCGCAAGTATCCCGATGCCAAGGCCAAGCGCGAAGCCAATCCGACCTACCTGATGGAAGTCGATCAGCCCTTGGTGGTGCCGGTAGACAAGAAGATCCGCCTCGTGATCACCGCCAATGACGTGATCCACTCCTACTACGTGCCGCGGCTGGGTATCAAGCAGGATGCGATTCCCGGCTT
>CAZAVT010000007.1:0-17690 GCA_964488395.1 uncultured Burkholderiaceae bacterium
GGGAATGAGGCCGGCGAACTCCCTGCGGCCGGCGCAGGGGGCGGGCGCAGGGCGGGCGGCGCTCCGCCCGCTTCGGGCGGACGGGGTGGCGCGAGAGGCCGCTGCGGCGTGGGGGGCGGCGGTCCGATGGCTGTGCTGCCCTGGGGCGGTGCCGGGGGTGGGCGAAGCACCGGCGCGCCCGCGGGCGGCGGCATTGGGGGCTGGGCGGGAGGGGGGGCCACCGAGGGCGCAACCAGGGCAGGCCGTGGCGGCGGGGGCGGTGCGACCAGGGCAGGTCGCGGGGGTGGTGGCGCGACGGGTCCTGGCGCGGGCCGCGCAGGCGGGTAGATGGGCTGGGGTGCCCAGCGCCGATCCTCTCGCACGACCGGACCGCGGATGATCACGGTCTCGCGGACATAGACGGGCGCTGCGTAGTAGCGCTGGATGACCACCGGTGTCACGACCCGATAGCGGCTGACGACCGGTGGATAAAGATAATTCTGATAGGGCACCCCCACCACATACGCGCCGGGCGGGCCGAAATAGCCGTTGACGAGCACCCCGGTCATGGCTCCATACGCATGGGGCATGTAGCCGTAGGCGACCTGGGGCGGAACCGGCGTGCCTTGCGGGGCGTATTGCCGGTAGATCTCGTCACCGGTTCGGCATTGCCCTGCGCCGTAGGCCCGCTCGCAGTCCGCGAGGCTGTTGAAGGTCGGCGGTGGGGGGAGCAATTCAGGGCTCCCGCCACTGCCCTCGGCCGGTTCTTCAGCCTCGGATGCCTGCCAGTTCGACGGCGCTTGGGGACGTTGCCAGGCCGAACCGGCGTAGCCGGTCGAGGCTCCTTCGGTCTGCTCCGGGATGGGCAGGCGGTCTTCACGGACTGAATAGGGGGGAGGCGGCAGACCCGCGATCGGATACTGCGGCGGGTTGCCAGACCCTGGGAATGAGGGCCCCGCGCAACCGACCAGCGCAAACGCCAGCGCGACCGGAATGACGACCGATGCGAGGAACCTCGGAAGGGGGGCAGGGGTGGACAAGAGAAACTCCAGCAGGCAGCGCAAGACGGCAGTCGTGCCATCCAGCAGGGGGCATGGTGCGGCTGACGCTCGCAGTATCGCCCACGCCCGGCAAGCGCTCAAGCCAGAGACTGCCAATTCCTTGGCACTGTCGCCGGCCATCGGGTCGTCGGCCCGATGCAGACGAGGACGTCAGCGCGCTTTGACAGTTGATATGGTGCGGCGCAGAATCGCGGTCTCACTGGCTTTCCGACGCACCGCGTGCGCAAACCGAAGCGGATTTCAGACCGTTCGCCTCGCCTGGTATCGAGCCCCCGGCCTGTCGAGGTACGGTCGTGACGCGGAGCGATCATCCCCGTTCAGCGCCTTTGGTCCTCGCCGCGCTGGGCATCGTCTTCGGTGACATCGGCACGAGCCCGCTTTACGCGTTCAAGGAAGCCTTCGCCGAGGGTCGACTGACGCCCGAGCCCGAGTCGGTGCTGGCGGTGTTGTCCATGATCTTCTGGGCGGTCACCTTGATCGTCTCGCTCAAGTACGTGTCCGTCATGATCCGGTTCGACCACCGGGGCGAGGGTGGGGTGCTCGCCCTGATGGCGAGGGCTCACGCCTCGATCGCGGGACGCCCGCGGCTCACGCTTGCGGTCAGTCTGATCGGGATCTTCGCGGCGTCGCTTTTTTTCGGCGACGCGATCATCACGCCAGCGATCTCGGTGTTGTCGGCGGTCGAAGGCATCGAGGTGGCTGCGCCCGCTTTCAGCCATTGGGTCGTCCCGCTCGCGGTCCTGATCCTGATCGGCCTTTTTGCGATCCAGCGGCGCGGCACCGATCGGGTCGGTCGGCTATTTGGCCCGGTCATGGTGCTGTGGTTTCTGACCATGGCCGGGCTGGGCCTCATGAGCATCGTTCAAAGTCCCGAGATTCTCCTCGCGCTCGATCCGTCCCGGGCCATCGCGTTCATGGTGGCCTATCCCTTGGCGACCTTTGGTGTCTTGAGTGCGGTGTTCCTCGCGATCACGGGGGCCGAGGCCATGTTCGCCGATCTCGGACACTTCGGTCAGTCGCCCATCCGGATCGGCTGGTTCGGATTGGTGCTGCCTTGCCTCACGCTCAATTACCTGGGGCAGGGCGCGCTGGTGCTTCGCGATGCCAGCGCCGTGCGCAATCCCTTCTTCCTGCTCGCCCCAGAACCGCTGATCCTGCCGTTGGTGGTTCTTGCCACCCTCGCCACGGTGATTGCCTCGCAGGCGACGATTTCGGGCGCGTTCTCCGTGACCCAGCAGGCCTCGCGGCTCAACTATCTCCCGCGTTTCAAGGTCCTCTACACCTCCGAGACCTCGCGAGGTCAGATCTACATTCCAGTCGTCAACTGGCTGTTGCTCGCTGCGGTGCTGTTTCTGGTGATCGAGTTTCGCAGCTCGAGCAAGCTCGCCGCCGCTTACGGTCTGGCCGTGTCCGGCGACCTGTTGATTGGCAGCTTGTTGTTGTCGATCGTCGTGATCTTCGTGCGGCCTCGTCGGATCTGGCTCTTGGCTCTGGTGGCCGTGTTCGCGGTGGTGGAGTTCATGTTCTTGCTGTCGAATCTGGGCAAATTCCTGGAGGGCGGTTGGTTGCCTTTGCTCGTGGCCATCTTGATGTTCACGGTGCTCAGCACCTGGAAAAGGGGGACTGAACTGATTCGCGCGCGCAAGGACGCCAACCCGCCTTCACGCACCGAAGGCTATCCCGCTGATCTCGCCGCCCTGACCCGGGTGCCAGGGACCGCGGTGTTTTTCAGTTCGGGTGGGCAGGGCTATCCGACCAGCTTCCTGCACAACATCAAGCACAATCAGGTGATGCACGAGACCGTGATTTTTCTCAAGGTCGAGTTTGTCGAACAACCGCGCTTGCCCGACAGTGCGCGACTGGAGATTGAGAGAACGCCGCGGGGACCGCTCCGGGTGGTCGCACGCTTTGGGTTTCGAGAGGCGGTGAACCTGCGTAAGGCGTTCACACTGATGCGGCAGAGAGGCCTGGCGGTCGACTTCGATCACACCTCGTTTTTTGCGAGCAAGCCTGTTCTGGTCTCGGTGTCGCGCCGGGGGCTCTTCGGCTGGCGCCGTTCCTTGTTTGCCTGGCTGCTGCAAAACAGCACCAGTACGGCGCGCTACTTCAATCTGCCGCCCAACCGGGTGGTCGAGGTCGGCACCCAGATCGCCGTCTGAAACGCTCGGGGAGGGATGGTTGAGAATCCTGCTCGCTGAAGACGACCGCATGTTGGCCGACGCGATCGCCAGGGCGCTGTCCCAATCGGCGCACTCTGTCGATGTGGTCCATGACGGCAAGGCGGCGGACCTGGCCCTGTCGAGTCATGAGTTCGATCTGGCCATTCTCGACCTCGGCTTGCCTTACCTCGACGGCTTCGAGGTGGTGCAACGATTGCGCGCTCGGCGCTCGACCGTGCCGACCCTGATCCTGAGCGTGAGGGATAGCGTCGAGGATCGGGTCAATGGCCTGGACATCGGTGCGGACGACTACCTGACCAAGCCCTTTCATCTCTACGAACTCGAGGCTCGGGTACGGGCACTCATCCGGCGGGCCCACGCGTTTCATTCCCCGGAAGTGACCTGCGGCGATCTGCGTCTGGACGTTGCCGGGCGGCGCATCTATCACGGCGAGCAGCCCATCGATCTCACCGCGCGCGAGTTCGCGACCGCCGAATTGCTGCTGATGCGACCGGGTCGTGTCGTGACGCGCCAGACCATCACCGATCATCTCGACGGCTGGGGTGAGGGACTGTCGAACAACGCGATCGAGGTCCTGATCCATCGGGTGAGGCGCAAGCTCGAGCCCTGCGGGGTCGAAATCCGCACGATCCGGGGTATGGGCTACCTCCTCGAACATGCGCGCTGAGGCAGGTTCGCTGCGCAGCCACCTGCTGCGCTGGCTGCTGATCCCGATGGTGGCGCTGTTTCTGCTTGACACCTTGGTTTCGCTCGGGTCGGCTAATCGAATGGCCGAAGACGCGCACGACAAGGCGCTGGTCGAGATTGCCCGCGAGCTGTCGATGGGCGTACGTCGCGATCCGTCCGGCGCCGTGGTTTTCGATCTGGCCGACGTCGCCTTGCAGATCGTTCTCGAGGATTCCGAGGATCACGTCTTCTTCGAAGTGCTCGGTGAAGGCGGACACCGAATTGCCGGCAGTGACGCGATTTCGCCCCCGCCATTGCGGGCGCGCGTCATTGGAGCAACTCGGGTCTACGACGCCCAGGTGAATGGCGTCGGCGTGCGGGCCGCCCAGTTCGAACCTGTCGCGATCCCTGGCGTGCGGATCCTTGTTGCTGAAACGCGCAACAAGCGCGAGCGACTTGCCCGCGAGATCCTGGTCTCTGTGGTGGTCCCGCAGGTCCTGATGATCGCAATCGCTGCGCTCCTGATCCGGATTGCGGTCAACCGCGGGCTCGCACCTCTCGAAGTGCTGCAGCGGGCTGTCGCCACTCGATCCCACCGGGACTTGCGCCCGCTCGACGAAAAAGGCGTGCCCGACGAGCTACGCCCAATCGTGCTGTCACTGAACGCACTGCTTGAACGTTTGCGCTCAGTGATGGACCTTCAGTCGCGTTTCATTGCCGATGCTGCCCATCAGCTCAAGACCCCTGTCGCCGTGCTGAAAACCAATGTTGAACTGCTGAGCCGAGACCCTGACGGGACGGAGCGACGACAGTTGCTGGGACAGATCAATCTCGGGATTGAACGGATGTCGCGACTGGTCTCGCAGCTCCTTGCCCTGGCCCGCAACGAGCCGGAGGCGGCCCGGATGATTGACTTCGTCCAGCTCGATCTCAACGGCCTGCTCCTCGATATCGCCTCCGAGTGGGTGCCCGGTGCGATTCGCGAGGACATCGACCTGGGCTTCGAGGGTACCGAGCAGCCGGTCTGGATCCGCGGAGATCCCGGACGCTTGCGGGAAATGTTCGACAACCTGATCGACAACGCCGTGCGTTACAGCGAACGGGGCGGCAGTGTGACGGTCCGGGTGTCGGCGGCGCCGCATCCGACCGTGATGATCTGCGACGACGGCCCGCGCATTCCGGCGCACGAGCAATCCCGAGTTTTCGAGCGGTTCCACCGTTTGCTCGGCAGCAGCGAGGGCAGTGGCCTGGGCTTGGCCATCGCGCGCGAGATCGCGGATCTCCACAGCGCGAGGATCCAGCTTCAGGAAGACGACATCGACGGCCTGGGCAACATGTTCAGCGTCATCTTCACGCAGGCGCGGGAGGGCTCCTTGCCTGAAAGCCTGGCGTAAGGATTCGGCAAGTCTGGGGTCAGGCTTGCGACAGGCTGCTGACAGGCTAGGGACCTAGATTGCCCTCATCGATCCTCGCCGAGGATCGCACGATGAGGAGACAGGTCATGGCCGACATGCTGACGAGCACGACGTTCTGGATCGCGCTGGCGCAGATCATTATGGTCAACATCATGCTGAGTGGCGACAACGCGGTGGTCATTGCGCTGGCCTGCAGGCAGTTGCCGCAGAAGCAGCAGCGCGCGGCCATCATCTTCGGAAGCGTAGGCGCCATCGTCCTGCGCGTGATCCTGACCTTCTTCGCAGTGATGCTGCTGACACTGCCTTACCTCAAGCTGGCAGGCGGGCTCGCGCTGCTGTGGATCGGCGCGAGCCTGCTCGGATCCGAAGACGATGGCGATGGTCCGGAGGCTCACTCGAACCTCGCTGCTGCGATCCGCACCATCATCATCGCCGACTTCATCATGAGTCTAGACAATGTCCTCGGTGTGGCCGCCGCCGCCAAGGGCAACACTGTCCTGCTTGTACTGGGCCTCGGAATCAGTATCCCGTTGATCATTTATGGCAGCAGCATCATCCTCAAAATGATGGAGCGTTTCCCGATCATCATCACCTTGGGTGCTGGCCTGCTCGGTTGGGTCGCGGGCGAGATGCTGGTGTCCGACACCATCGTCGCCGATTGGGTCGAGGCGCATGCGCACTTCCTGCACTACGCGATCCCTGTTGCCTGCGTGGGCTTGGTGATTTACGCCGGCAAATGGATGAGCGCCCGTGCGGCCAATCACGGCGCGGCAGCCTGAGGAGCGCTCCAATGAATGTGCTCGTCCCCGTCCAACCTGGCAGTGACATTCGCTGGGTCAGCAACTTCCTCGCCGATCTTCGGCGCACGCAGTCGATCTGCGCCCACCTGTTGTCGGTGCAGCCACTTTACAACGGCCATGTGCGGATGTTTTTCACACCCGAGCAGCTGTTTGCCTTCCACTCCGAGGACGCACGCACCGAAGCGGCCCCGCTGTGCCGCGCGCTCGAGGATCGCGACGTCCCCTACAAGGTCCACCTGGCGGTCGGCAGCAGCGCCGAGGAGATCACCCGCTTTGCCCGCGAGCATGGGTGCAACCGGATCGTGATCGGGCCCGGGTCGCGTGCCAGCTTTTCGGATCTGCTGTTCGGATCGATCAAGCGACAGGTTGAGGCGCTGGCTCAGGCAGCCGGCTTGCGCTGCGAGGTGCTCTGAGGCCCAGGGCGCCGCACTGAGCTCGGCGGGCTGGCGGTCCGCCTCCAGCCCATAGCAGCGCACTCGGTGTTGCTCTGGCCGCCCTACATCCCGCCGAACAACCGCTTGTTGTTCTTGAGCGAGATCGTCGTCATGTGGGGCTGGAAGTCCGCCTCGCTGATGCCCATCGCTGTCAGCATGCGATAAAAGAGCTGCTGTTCGCTGGCGGCTGCACTCCCATCGGCCAACAGCGAATCGCAGGCATTGATCAGCAGGCAGAGCTTTTGCTCGTGGTTCAGGACACCCGGCGCATCGGCGAGGTACTTGTCAAGCGAACCGGCGCGCAGATACTTCACCGCTGTGTTGAGCAACGCGTCGTCATCGCCGACCACGCTGCGCAGCTGACCGATCTCCTCCTGCCCGATCTCGCCATCGGCGCTCATCATGTAAAGGAGCCCTACGGTCAGCGCCAAGCGGGCGTCGAGCTTGGGTGCTTCGCTCTTGAACATGTCGAAAAGGCCCATCATCACGCTCCTGTCGCATGGGGTCCCCAGGGGTTGAGGGACTGCCGGGTCCGGGGATCGGCCGCACCATAGCCGATCATCCTGAGCGGGGCCGAGATCCTGGTTCGGGACCAGGGAATTTTGCCTGGCTCGCTCAGGGCGTCCCGAAATACGCCGAGGAAGTCCGCTGGGGCGCGGTGTCGTTATCGGTGTTGCCGGGTGCCTGCGAGCGCTCGGCTTGGTCGAGCCGGTTGCGATGGACCTCGAGACAAAGCTTGAAGTCCCGGTGCACGTCGATCTTGCGGCCGATGTTTTCGATCTCTTTTTCGGACCATTCCCATACCGCTGCCTGTGTCATCCGCTCCGTCTCACTGGGCTTGGGGATCAGGTAGCGATAGCCAATCGCGCCGAGCGCGTCAGCCTTTCGGCCAGTCAGCAGGTAGCTCGGCAGCGACAGGACCTTGAGCGCGCGGGTGCGCGAGTTGTCGGCCACCCAGTCACCCTCGACGGTGACCTCGGTGACGAGCTTGGGCGCATTCTTGATCGCCGCTTGTCCGCACTTGGCCCGAGCCAGCAGGCCAAGGCGCATCGGCGAGATCACGACAGCCGGCACGTTGTTGCGTAGTGCCGCATAGGTGGCGAGCCCACCGCCCATCGAAAACCCGCTGAGCGCCAGCTTGAGCTTTTTTTCAGACGGCAGCTGGCGGTTCAGCTGGTCAAGATGGGCCTTGACCATCTGGGTCAGCTTCGAGGCCTGTGCCATGTTCTTGGGCGGGGCAAGGCCCAGTGCGTTGAGTGCCCCTCGGACCCCTTGGGCGAGCCAGCCCCGCTGGCTGCCCATCCCGGAAAATCCGATGACCACCTCGTTGCCCTTGCGCACGCTGATGGTGGCGCAAAAACCAGTCAACGGGTCGTAGAGGGTGTTGGGAAATTGGTTCTGGACGGCCCCAATGGCACTGCCCGAAGCAATCCGCTGCGTCTCGAGCGCCGACGCGAGCCCGGCCAGGTCGCGACCAATAGCCGCGATCCGCTGATTGACCTGATTCAGGCGGTTGTTGTCGACGCTCGTCGACTCGGCTGACGGGTCCATTTGCTTCCAGAGCTCGGCGCGCTCGGCTGACAGGTTCTTGTGCTCCTCGGTCAGGGCTTTCTGCTGGCCCTCGAGCTGCGCGAGGGTCTGACCCGGAGGCAGACCCTCAGCGACCCGGCTGCCCAGCCGGCGATTGAGCAGGCTCGAATGCATCAGCGAGTCCGGGAGTATGTTCTGGTCGATCGGAACCCCATCCTTTCCCGGGATCTGCACTCGGGCCTGCCAGGCATCCACCGGCTTGTCGGCGGCAGCGTCGTTCGAGGCTCTCACGCCGCTCTTCATCGAGAAGGCCCCGGCTTTCTTCGCGGGGTCGAAGGCGACCTGGGCAATCTCGTGGTACTGCCCGATGTCATCGATCATGTCGCGACCCAGCTGCTCGTGGGGCCGGCCGGTCTCCGCGCAGCGCAGCGCGGGCAGTGTCGATGCACGGCCGGCGCCGGAGGCGGCATTGCCGGGCTGCAGGGAGGCGGGACTCAATCCCCGTGGCGGGTAGGGTTGGTTGCGGGGCGCAGAGCGCTGGAACAGCGTCTGTGCGAGGTATTTGAGCCCATGTCCGATCGCAATGTCGACCCGTGGCACCAGTGCTGCCGTGAGCAGATTCGACGAGAGCGTGTGGTCGACGCGGGTGGCCATCGTGACTCCGTTCAGCCGCGGATCATCCCAGGTGGCAGCCCGCGGTTCGCGAAGGGGTCGGTCGCGGCTCCAGGACCGCCACCGCGGTCAAGCGAATCAGGCAGATCGTCCTCGTCGAGCTCGGAGGCACCGGCTGCGCGCCGTTCGATGGCGGTCAGCTCGTCCTCGCTGAAGTCGTCGATGGCCGAGCGTAGCTGATCGACCAGCTCCCGGCTGGTGATGCAGAACCCGTCGAGCGCGCTCAGCCACTGGGCAAGCTCGCCCCCCGCCAGTCCCATGCGCCAGGAATAGATCAGCACCTGGTTCTCGCTGTCCAGACCGATCGCCCCGCCCCGGGTGGCGACCTGGTGCAGGTTCAAGGCCAGGGCGGCCGTGATCAGGGCGAGACCCTTGGCCCCATTGATCGCCGCGAGGTGGGAGTAAAACACCAGATCGGTCGCATCGGGCGACAACGCGATCGCGACATTCAGCGCCCCGTCATCGAATTGCAGGTGGATCACGCCGTCGTCGGCGATCCGCGCGTCGGCGCCGAAGAGCTGGTTCAGGCCGTCAACGATCTGATCGAGAGGGGCAGCGGCTTGGGTCATGAGGCACGTCGGTCTGGTCGCTCTGGCGGGATCGGGCGCTTTGGCCCGAGGCGCGACAGTTTCAGACCAGTCGGGTTGCGAAAACGGGCATGTTAACCGCCAAGCCTCGGTCCCGCGAGTCCCGGTCTGGGCGAGTTCGGCTAGAATTTCACTTGTTCTGCGGGTGTAGTTCAATGGTAGAACCTCAGCTTCCCAAGCTGATGACGTGGGTTCGATTCCCATCACCCGCTCCAGTGTCTCTCGCCGCTCGTCCGGTTGCGTCCCGTCGATGAGCAGCCCCCGCGTGGATGGCCTGCAGCGAAGATGAACTTTCAGCAGCTCCGCTACGTTCGAGAGACCGTTCGCCGACAGTTCAATCTCACCGAGGCGGCGCGTGCGCTGCACACCTCTCAGCCCGGCGTCTCGCGGCAGATTCGCGAGCTCGAGCTCGAGCTGGGCGTTGACCTCTTTGAGCGGCGCGGTCGGCGATTCGTGGGCCTGACCGCTGCAGGCCGCGATCTGCTTCCGGTTGTTGAACGTCTCCTCGGCGAGGCGCAGAACCTGAAACGGATTGGGGAGGAACACGCCGCGCCAGGGACCGGCAGGTTGGTCGTGGCAACCACCCATACCCAGGCGCGCTATATGTTGCCTCAGGTCGTGGCGAGCTATCGGACCCGCTTTCCAAAGGTGCGCCTGTCGCTGCAGCAAGGCAGCCCGACTGCCATCGCGAAGATGGTGATCCAGGGTGAGGCCGACTTGGCAATCGCCACCGAATCGCTCGACCACTACCCCGAGCTGCTGGCGCTCCCCGCGTATCGATGGTCGCACACCGTGGTCGTGCCTGTGGCGCATCCCCTCACCCGACAGCGTCGCCTGACGCTCGCGGATCTGGCCGCCTGGCCCGTCGTGACCTACAGCACCGAGTTCGCCGGTCGCAGTCGGATCGATCAGACCTTCGCTGCCGCCGGTCTGCAGCTCGATGTGGTGCTGACGGCGATCGATTCCGACGTGATCAAGACCTATGTCGAACTGGGTCTGGGCATCGGCATCATTGCCTCGGTGGCATTCGATGCCCGCCGCGATCGCGGGCTCCGTCGCCTGCCGACCGAGTCCTTGTTTCCCGTGAACACGACCCGGGTCGCGATTCGCGGCGACCTGCGCTTGCGTGCGGTGGTGGCCGCGTTCATCGAGACTTTTGCGCCTGAGCTCACAAGGCTTCGTGTCGAAGAGGCGATCGCTCAGCGGCGCGAGGCCTAGTCAGTTCGCGAGCACCTTGAACCCGCTCAGGAGGACAAAGGAATTAGCCATCGCCGGGTCGCTGCAGCTGCCGCTCTGGCCCAGGGTGACCAGCTGGACGAGCTGCCCCGCCAGTGGCGCAACCCGCTCGGCGGGAACATCAAAGGACAGGGTCTGCCAGACATTTTGCTGGAAATTCGGTGTGTCCAGCCGGATCCGAAGCGCGGGCACCTTCGTGCCGCCTGCGACCGGGAAGAGCGCGACGACCGTCTGCCAGGTGAGCTCCGGGCATTGGAACTGGGCGAGCGCATTGACCTGCACCGTGATTGCACTGGCGTTGGCCGGGATCGTGAAAGCGTCGCTCGTCAGTCGGTCGCTACAGGACACGGCGTCATTCAGGACGGTTCCGTCAGGCAGGATGGTCTGCTTGTTGTACGGGTAGCCACAAAAGCGCGCCACCTGCGCATTGGCTCCCGCTCCCGGCGGAACCGGTCGGCCCAATAGCGGTGGGCCGATGACGTCGCTACCGTCGAATCGTGTCCGCGCGGTGCGCTGAGTCCAGGCGGTCGTGGGGCCGGCCGAAGCGTCGAAGCTACCGTTGACGATCAGGTTGGCGGGCGCCCCCAGTCCGGCCTGCAGGAGCGGATTGGAGGACATCACTCGCACTGAAGCCGTGGCGGGCTCGGCACTCTCGACGTAGGCGAGCACCGGATCCCCGCTGCCGCCGCCGCAACCGGCAAGGGCGAAGATCAGTGCTGTGGGTGCGAGCAGGCGGGCGAGCTTGTCCGCGATCGGGGGGCGCATCATGGTTAGGGTTCCTGGCTGCAGGGGGTGGGCTGGTCGGGCAAGCTTGAATTTTAAAGGCAGCCTGCCCTCTCCGACACTACTCTGAATGGTCGGGGACTCACCGAGACCCGGGGAGGTTGTCCCGGTGGTAGGCCGTCACGCGTTCGACTTCGTCTCGTGACCCGAGGATGACCGCCACTCGTTCGTGCAGTCGGGTGGGTTGCACTTCGAGGATCCGCTGGTGGCCGTTGGTCGCCGCCCCGCCTGCCTGCTCGATCAGGAAGGCCATCGGGTTCGCCTCATACATGAGACGCAAGCGGCCGGGCTTGTCGGGCTCACGCCGGTCCCGCGGATACATGAAGATCCCGCCTCGGGTCATGATGCGATGTACGTCGGCGACCATCGAGGCCACCCAGCGCATGTTGAAGTCGAGCCCGCGCGGACCCTCCCGGCCCGCCAGCAGTTCATCGATGTAGCGCTTGACCGGCGGCTCCCAGTGCCGCGCGTTGGAGGCGTTGATCGCGAACTCGCGCGTGCTGGCCGGTATCTCAATCCGGTCACGGGTCAGGTACCAGGTTCCTGTCTCACGATCCAGGGTGAATGAGGCCACGCCATCTCCCACGGTCAGCACCAGGAGGGTTGATGGTCCATAGACCGCGTAGCCGGCGGCGAGCTGCTGGCGACCGGGCTGAAGAAAATCGCTTTCGGTCACCTCGCCGCCGTGCTCAGGCGCACGAAGCACCGAAAAGATCGTGCCGATCGAAACATTGACATCGATGTTGGAGGAGCCGTCGAGGGGGTCGAAAAGAAGCAGGAACCCTCCCTTCGGAAAGCCTCCCGGGATTGGGTAGGGGTGATCCATCTCCTCTGAGGCCATGGCGGCGAGATGGCCACCCCACTCATTGGCCTCGAGAAGCGTCTCGTTGGCGATGACGTCGAGCTTCTTCTGCGCCTCTCCTTGCACATTGGACGAACCCGCGTCGCCCAGGACTCCGGCGAGAGCACCCTTGCCGACTGCGGTGGCGATCGACTTGCAGGCTCGGGCGCAGACCTCCAGCAACAACCGCAATTCGGCACTGATCAGGCCGCGTTCGCGTTGTTTCTCGACCAGGTAGCGGGTGAGGGTGATCCGGGACATCGTTGACCTCTGGACAGAGTGAACGGGTGGTGGGCTGAGCGGCCAACGGCTGATCCGTCTTTCGCGGGGTGGGATTTTACGACCCGAGCGCCTTGCCGATGATCTCGGCGGTGTCGCCCGACAGGCCAGCGTGATCGCGCACCCGCTCTAGTGCAGCTTGCATCATCGGGCGCAGGGATGGATCGTACTTGCGCCAACGGTCCAGTGCGCGGGCCAGCCGCGCCGCCAGCTGCGGATTGGCGGCATCGATTGCCAGCACCGATTCGGCCCAGAAGGTATAGCCGCTCCCGTCAGCCTGATGGAACTCGGCCAGATTACCGGTGCAAAAGGCGCTGATGAGCGCGCGCACCTTGTTCGGGTTGCGCATTGAGAAGGCCGGGTGACGCGTCAGCTGCTGAACCCTATGGAGGACGGGTGCTTCGCCGTCAAGTCGGATCGCACTCGCCTGCCAGCTGAACCACTTGTCCATGGCCAGGGCTTCGTCTGCAAACCGTCGTTCGTAGTCGGCAAGGCAGCGATCCCGCTCGGGACCTCCTGCACGAATCAGTGCCTGTAAGGCCGCCGCCCGGTCCGACATGTTGTCGCAGCGATCGTATTGGCGAGCCGCTGCAGCGGTGGCTTCGGCTTCGCCGCTTTCGATCCACCAGCCAAGCGCTGCGTTCTTGAGCGCGCGACGGCCTGCGGCGGCGAAATCGCCGGTCCAAGGGTGGCCGTCGTCGAGCGCACGATAGAGGCTTGCCCAGCGTGCGGCGAGGCGTTTACCGATGGCCTCCCTCACTGCCTGACGGGCCTCGCGCAGGAGCGTGGGCGAAAGGGGATCGAGATGCTCAGCGATGAAGTTTTCGCTGGGCAGACTCAGGAGTAATTCACGATAGGCCGGATCCAGCCGTTTATCGTCGAGCACCGATTCGAGCCCATCACTCACGACTCGGCAGGCCTGCGTGGCCGCTTCGCCTGCCATCACGCGCCGGACACAGCCCAGCGCGAGTCGCTGACCTGCGTCCCAGCGATTGAAGGAATCGCTGTCGTGCCGCGCAAGCAGGGCGAGCGCCGCCTCGTCGCAATCGTCTTCGATCAGGACCGGCGCTGAAAAACCGCGCCCGACCGACGCGACGACGGGTTGGGTGACCCCAGAAAAGACGAGCCTTTGCCGGGCCTCGCGCAGTTCGACCAGGACGGTGCCGGGCTGATCGCTCGGTCGGATCAGTGCACGGGTTGCCGCGTCTGCCGGTTCGATCGGTCGGTCGCGACCGTCGCCACCCACCAGCCCGATGGCGATGGGGATGTGCAGCGGTCCCTGGTCGGCGTGTCCCGGATCTGCCGTCCGTTGCGACAGCGTGATCTCGTAGCAGGCGGTGCCGGGGTCGTGCCTGGTCGTTACCTGGACCCGCGGGGTGCCCGCTTGCGAGTACCAGCGCGCGAACTGGGTCAGATCGCGCTGGTTGGCATCCGCAATGGCGGCGACGAAGTCATCGCAGGTCACTGCCTGCCCGTCATGCCGCTCGAAGTACAGGTCCATCCCACGCCGAAAGCCCTCGCGGCCCGCCAGGGTCTGCAGCATACGAATGACTTCCGCGCCCTTTTCGTAGACCGTGAGGGTGTAGAAGTTGTTGATCTCCTGGTAGGCGTCTGGGCGAATCGGGTGGGCCATCGGACCCGCATCCTCGGGAAACTGTAAGGTCCGCAGCAAGCGCACATCGTTGATCCGCTTGACTGCGCGGGCGCTTGCGGCCTGGGCCGGGTCGGAACACTGCTCGGCCATCATGTCGGCAGAGAATTCCTGATCGCGAAAGACGGTGAGACCTTCTTTCAGGGTGAGCTGGAACCAGTCGCGGCAGGTGACCCGATTACCGGTCCAGTTATGGAAGTATTCGTGGGCGACGACGGCCTCCACGGCCGCGAAATCCTGGTCGGTCGCGATCCGGGGATGAGCGAAGACGTAACGGGTATTGAAGATATTGAGACCCTTGTTCTCCATCGCCCCCATGTTGAAGTCGCTCACCGCGACGATCATGAAGCGCTCCAGATCGAGCTCGAGGCCGAAGCGTTGCTCATCCCAGCGAATCGATCGCTCGAGCGAGCGCATCGCATGTGCGGTCTTGTCCTCGTTGCCGGGTTCTACCCAGATCTGCAGCAGGGCCTTTCGGCCTGATGCCGTGGTGAAGGTCGACTCCGTGGCGACCAGTCGGCCCGCCACCAGCGCGAACAGGTAGCTCGGTTTCGGGAAGGGATCCTCCCAGGTGGTCCAGTGCCAGCCGGCGCGATCCACGCCCCCCTCATTCGCGCCGGGGGGGCAGTCACCCTGGGCAACCAGATTGCCATTGGAAAGCAGGACCGGCCAGCGAGATCGGTCAGCGCGCAAGGTCACCCGGTAGCGAGCCATCACATCGGGTCGGTCGATGAACCAGGTGATTCGGCGGAATCCTTGCGCCTCGCATTGGGTAAAGAAATTGCCGTTGGACAGGTAAAGCCCCGAGAGCGTCGAGTTGGTCGATGGGTCCAGTCGTGAAACGGTCGTAATGACCGCGCGGTCGGGGACTTCGAAAAGGCTCAGGGTCGAATCATCGACTGAATACTCGCCAGGATCGAGGCAGCGATCGTCGAGCGCAATCGACAGAAGCTCTATGGCCTCGCCATCGAGCGTGAGCGGGGCGTTCGGTCCACCTTCGGCGCTTCGTCGAACGGCGAGTCGGGCCAGCACAATCGTGGAATCTTCGCGCAGGTCGAATTCGAGCTCGACCGTGTCGACCTGCCATTGCGGAGGTCGATAGTCGGCTCGCCGGATCGTGACGGCTTGATCGGTTTTGGTCATGCGTGACTCCTCCTCGCAGGCTGCCGATTGTAGAGGCAGGGAGTCGTCTCAGGCTCAACGCCCCCAGATCCGCAGTTGCCAGTTGTCGACCTGCCCGGTGCGGCCCGACAACCGGTCCTCGATCCGCAGTTGCCAGAGGCCAATCGCCGGTTCGTCCAGATGCCGTACCGTTGCCATCGGCCAGGTCGCATCGTAAGCCGGGCAGTCGATCGCCGTGCCCTGCGGGGTCCGACAGATTCGGTCGCGATCGACCTCTCGCTGGTCGGCCAGCAGACTGGACGTGCCGGAGGGGCTGGTGAGTTCCAGTCGCAGATCGGCGCCATAGGCGTGCGGTGCTTCGAGCCGCAGTTCAACATGCTCGATGCGCCGGATTGCACAGGAGGCTGCTTCGATGTTCATCTCAAGTCGGATGCTGATACCGACGCCATCCGGGATGGCGATCGGAAAGCCAACGCCCTGAGCCAAGGCGCTGGCCGTGCAGGTGAGCTGGTTCGACTCGGTGCCCACGCTCGTCCAACTGGAGGCCAGCTTCACAGCGTCCAGCGCCTGCGCGACGCCAAACCCGTAGGCGGGATGGAAGGCGAGACCACCAGCTGCCCCGGGGCGCCAGTCGGGGTGGTTTGGATCGTTTCGGCGTGCGCTGCGGGCGAGGATGATCCGAACGTCGCGCGCGCTGAGACGCGGATTGGCCGACAGCATGAGTGCGATCACGCCGCTCACCATCGGGGCGCTCGCCGATGCACCGGTAAAGTCGCGCCGCCATAGCCCTTCGAGGTGGGTGGTGACGATTTCACCGTTGCCAGCCGTTGCCACCACTGAGCGAGGTGGCCCAGACGGCCCGCAGACCAGCAGGTTGGAGCCTGATTCCGCCCAGATGGGCCGCTCGCCGTTGTGGTCCACGGCGCAGGCGACGATCACGCCGCGGTGGTTCAGGTAGCCGTCGTAGGTGCTGCGATCGGCGTCCGGCGTGCAGATATTTGAACCATCGGTTCGGATGCAGCCGCCGTTGCCGGCGGGAAAGACGTAGAGCGCGCCGAGGCCGCCTCGGCCTTCGCGCAAGCCCCGATCGATCGCAGCGGCGAAGCTGGGCCCCACCCGCTTCAACTGGCCGTCATCGGTCGATCCCCAGCTATTGTGAAAGAGGTTGTTGAGCGGCAGGTCGCGCGTCAGCGCTTCGGCGATGTCGGCGTCCGATCGGGTTGAAAGCGCATTGAAGGCGACGAGGGCCGCGCCGGGCGCGACGCCTGCGCCACTGCCCGCCGATCCGTCCGCAGCGATGATGCCGGCGACGGCAGTGCCATGGCCGGTGTCGGTGGGCTCGCAGGGGAGGGGTTCGGTCGGCGTGCTGGTGCGATAGTTCCAGGAGCCGCCAGCGACCCGACGGGTCTGGAGCGCCGGATGCTGGAGATCCACGGCCCCGTCGATGACGGCCACGCGCACTCCCGCGCCAGGTTCTCGGCCCATGCTGCGCAGCCAGGCCCAAGCGTCGAACGCCCGCAGGTCCTCGTTTGGGCTACCGCCGGATTGCCCCGTGTTGCGCAGGTGCCACTGCTGATCGATGAGTGCTCCGGGGTTGGCCGGCCGGGCGTCCGCGACCGCTCCAGGCGAAGCCCGGCAGGCGCTGGGCTGAGGCTCCGGATCGGGCGGCGGCCCCCCGGAGGAGCCTGAGCCGCCGCAGCCCGCGAGGACGAGTGCGATCAGCATCGATCCGGTGAGCCGTCTGGGCACCAACGAAGGTGGGCTGGGGTTCAACGCCGGGGATCTCCTTGCAAGGGCGCGCGGTCTGGGCCGATCAGCTCAACCCAGGCCGTAAAACAGCGATTATCGGGCTTGTCCGGCCTGGCTCGGGCTCCGGTTTGTCGTCGATTGGGGCTGCGCGGGGTCAAGCATCCTGTCGACTCGGCGCTTGACCAAGGACTTTTTGGGCGATTCGCGCTGGCTCGGGTGACAATTCAGGCCCTTGTCCCTTCACCACGGAGCGCTCCGATGACTCTGGAGGATCCTCATTATCCGCGCGACCTGATCGGCTACGGTCGCAACCCTCCTCAGGCCGACTGGCCCGGCGGCGCTCGGATCGCCGTGCAGTTCGTGCTGAATTACGAGGAAGGCGGCGAAAACTGCGTTTTGCATGGCGACCACGCCTCGGAAATTTTTCTCTCGGAAATCATTGGCGCCCAAGCCTATAACGCGCGTCACTTGAGCATGGAGTCGATCTACGAGTACGGCTCAAGGGCGGGGGTCTGGCGCATCTTGCGCGAATTCGAGCGGCGGGGGCTGCCGCTCACGGTGTTTGGCGTTTCGATGGCGCTCGAGCGGCACCCGGATCTCACGGCGGCCTTCGTTGAGCTGGGCCACGAGATCGCCTGCCACGGGTGGCGCTGGATCCACTACCAAAACCTCGACGAGACCATCGAGCGTGAGCACCTGCGGATC
>CAZAVT010000007.1:17700-23633 GCA_964488395.1 uncultured Burkholderiaceae bacterium
GCACCGCTCGGCTGGTACACCGGGCGCGACAGCCCGAACACGCGTCGCCTGGTTGCCGACCACGGGGGATTCCTCTACGACTCGGATTATTACGGTGACGATCTGCCGTTTTGGACCCGCGTGCGCACCAGTGATGGCCAGGTGATGCCCCACCTGGTCGTGCCCTATACGCTCGATGCCAATGACATGCGTTTTGCGACACCCCAGGGGTTCAACACGGGGGAGCATTTTTTCAGCTACCTACGCGACACCTTTGATGTGCTGTATGCGGAAGGCGAGCACACGCCGAAGATGATGTCGGTCGGCATGCACTGCCGACTGCTGGGGCGCCCGGGTCGGATCGTCGCCCTGCAGAAATTCCTTGACCACATCGAGCGCCACGATCGGGTCTGGGTCTGCAGGCGGGTCGATATCGCGCGCCACTGGGCGGTGCGCCATCCACCCGGCAAGTAAAAGGGACTGACGCACGGTCGGACAAACGAAGATCATCGCACATTTCCATTGATCGGAAAGCTGGATGTCGGTGCGTTTTTCGGGCGCGGATTCACGGTAGGATGGATCGACCGGAGGCCTCTCGAAACGTCGTTGTCCAGTCCAACAAGGGAAAGGATGCGTGATGCGTACAAGCCTGCAGATCAATTTCCGGGGGATGGAGGTTTCACCGGCGCTGGAGCAGCTGATCAGGGAGAAGACTGCCAAGCTCGAGCAGTTCCATCCCAACGTCACCGGCTGCCGGGTGGTGGTCGACAAGCCCCATCATCACAAGGCGCAGGGAGAGCACTTCATCGTGACCATCGATGTGGCGGTGCCCGGGGCCAATATCGTTGCAAACCATGCTCATCATGAGGATGTCCACGTTGCGCTGCGCGACGCGTTCCTGGCTGCACGTCGCCAAATCGACGAGCATGCCGGCAAGCTGCGCGGTGAGGTCAAGGGGCACTCGCGTCCGCAAGCTGTCGCGAGCCTCGTTGAGTGAACCTGCGGCAGGGGCCTCGGGTCCTTGCGACTCTAGGCCGCGCAGGCGAGCGTCTTGCTGCAAGGGTCCGCCCGTTCCAGAGGGCCGGATCAATGACGGGCGGCGCATTGCTCCGGGTCGATTCGGTCCGGCTTGCTTTTGGTGGGCACGATGTCCTTGACGGGGTCAGCTTCGAGATCGATCGGGGTAGCATCTGCGGTCTCATTGGGCCCAACGGGGCCGGCAAGACCTCGCTCCTGAACTGCATTTCGGGGCTCTACAAACCCGATGCGGGTGATATCGCCCTGGATGGGTACAGCCTCGCCGGGCGCCGCCCCGAGTCGCTTTCCAGGCTCGGGCTGTCGCGTACTTTTCAACAGCCGGCCTTGTTTGCAGGACTGACGGCCCGTGAGCAGATCGTGCTCGCGATCGAGACGCGCAGCCGGGTCGGTTGGCTCAGTCACGTCTGGGCTTTCCCTTCGGCCGAGCGCCGGCGTGCGCAGGCCCGGCGGGACTCGCAGGCGCAAGGGCTCATCGATCACTTCGAATTGAACGCGCTGGCTGATCAGCCGGTGGACCAACTGAGCACGGCGGCGCGCCGCCGGGTCGAACTTGCCCGCGCCCTTGCGCTCGAGCCCAAGCTGCTGCTCCTGGACGAGCCAGCCGCTGGCCTGGATCGGCAGGCGCAGCAAGCGCTCGCAGAGCGTCTGCGCGAACTGCGCGATCAGGCTGGTCTGGCGGTGCTGGTGATCGAGCATCGGATGCATTGGCTGCGCTCGGTCTGCGACCGCCTGGTGGCCTTGCGACACGGCCGGGTCATCGCCCAGGGGCGACCCGAAACGGTCTTTGCCGAACCGGAGGTGATCGAGACCTTCGTCGGAGCTTCTCACGGATGAAGGCTCTGCTCGAGGTGAAAGGACTATGCGCCGGCTACAACGGGCGCACGGTCTTACGGCGCGTTGATGTCAGTCTGCTTGCCGGTCAGATGCTGCTCGTCGTCGGTCCCAACGGCGCGGGCAAGACGACCTTGCTACGCGTGCTCGCAGGCCTCATCGACTATCGCGGTCACGTCTGTTTCAAGGGGGTCACGCTCGCCCCCGGGCTACCCGAGGAGCGGGCCCGGGCGGGCCTGATCCTCGTACCCGACACGCGAGGCAATTTTCTCTCTCTGACGGTCCTGGAAAATCTTCGCGTAGGCGCGCATGCCCGGCGTGATCGGGCGACGATTGAAGCCGATCTGGATCACTTGTTCGTCCGATTTGGGCGCCTCGCCCAGTTGCGCCGAAGCCCTGTTTCGGCGCTCTCGGGCGGGGAACAGCAGATGCTTGCCATCGCGCGCGCGCTGATGGCCCGACCGCAACTGTTGCTCCTCGATGAGCCCTCGGCGGGTCTTTCGCCAAGGGCGGCCGAAGCAGTTCAGGAAACGCTCGCCGAATTGCGCGCGGAGTTGGGCTTTTCCGTACTGATGGTCGAGCAGGAGCCGACCCCGGCCTGGCGGCTCGCCGATCGTGTTCTGCTGCTCGAAGACGGTGAGCCAAGACTCGAGGGCCCGCCCGGCGCAGTGCGGGCCGACCCGCGTTACGAGGCTAGTTTTCTTGGAAACCTGATCTCCTGATGTCTGCGATCGACTACCTGATGCATCAGATTCTGGCTGGGATCGCCAACGGAGCGATTTACGGGCTGATGGCCCTTGCGCTCGTGGTCATCCACCAGGCCACGCACCACGTCAATTTCGCGCAGGGCGAGATGGCGATGTTTAGCACCTTCGTCGCCTGGGCCTTGCTCGAGTCGGGCTTGCCCTACTGGCTGGCCGTCGCACTCACTTTGACGGCTGCTTTCGCCGCAGGATGGCTGCTTCAACAATGGCTGCTTGCACCGCTGGCACGCGCCCCCGTGCTGAGTCACGTGACGGTCTACGTCGGTCTGCTGCTGATCCTGCATGCGCTTGCAGGCGCGCTCTTCGATCACACGCTCAAGCAGGTTCCCAGTCCCTTCAATCAGGCGGACTGGTATAGCAGCCCCTACCTCTCCGCTCATGGTGTGGGCACGTTGATGGTAACGGGGGTGGTCTCCCTGGTGCTGTTTGTCCTGTTTCGTCTGACTCGTCTGGGACTGGCGATACGGGCCGCGGCGCTCGACCCCGAAGCAGCGCGTCTAATGGGGGTCCGGGTCGATCGCATGCTGGCGCTGGGCTGGGCCATGGCAGCGGTGATCGGCGCGATCGCTGGATTGCTGATTGCCCCTGTGGTTTTTCTCGATCCGCACATGATGACCAGCATCCTGATCTACGGCTTTGCGGCTGCGCTGGTCGGTGGCTTGGACAACCCCTGGGGAGCCCTGCCAGGCGGCATCTTGGTCGGCGTGCTCGAGAATCTGCTCGGCGCTTTCGTGATCGGTACCGAGTTCAAGCTGAGCGGCGCCCTGCTGGTCGTCGTGATGGCCCTGTGGTTGCGGCCCCAGGGCTTGTTCGGGCGACGGATGGTCAGCCGGGTATGAGCTCGCACCTGCGATCACGCGGGGCCCGGCTGGCGACCGTCGCCGCCCTGGTCTCGCTGGCCTGGCTGCCTGATGGTTACTGGCTCTATCAGCTGTCACTGGCCATGGCCTCGGTGCTGGCACTCCTGGGACTGGTGCTGCTCACCGGGCGTGCCGGACAGATCTCCCTTGGTCAGGGGGCGTTCGTCGCGTTGGGGGCCTACCTTGCCGCTGCGGTCTTGCAGCCCGCTGATGCCTGGCCTGCCTGGGTCGGATTGCCGCTCGCCGCTCTTGTGGGCTTTGTCCTTGGTTGGCTGCTCGGCTACCCGGCACTGCGATTATCGGGCCACCTGCTCGCGCTGGCGTCCTTCGCGCTGGCGATCGCAGTTCCCCAGTTGTTACGCCTTCCCTCCCTCGTCACGATCACGGGCGGCAGCCAGGGCCTCATTCTCGAGCGGCCTGCCGCCCCGCCGTGGCTCGAGTCGATTGGCATCCAGTCGGGTACCGATGCCTGGGTCTACCTGCTCGGGCTGCTACTGACCGGGGTCATGTGGTCGGTCGCGCAACGCCTCAGCCAGGGTCCGATGGGTCGCGCCTGGATTGCAGCGCGTGACCATCCACTCGCGGCCGTCAGCATCGGGTTGCCGATCGCTCGGGTGCGGGCGCTCGCCTTTGCGACTGCTGCGGCTTATGCGGCGCTTGCGGGGGTCTTGCATGCCTGGACGACCGGCTTTGTCTCGCCCGATAGTTTTCCCGTCTTCCTGTCGATCAGCCTCGTGGTCGGCTTGGTGATCGGCGGGGCTCATTCGCTCGGGGCTGTCGCCGTGGGGGCGGCCTTCATTCATCTCGTGCCGCAATGGACCTCGGGCTGGTCGAGCGACGCGCCCTGGGCGCTCTATGGACTCTTGATGATCGCCTCAGTCTGGTTGATGCCCAAGGGTCTTGCAGGTGGCGTCGAAGCCTGGCGTGCCCGCCGTCGGGAGGCCCATGCGAAGATTGCGTCCTCTGCGGAAAGGACCAACACGTGATGCCAGCAAAACGTCGCGCGCTGATTGCCAAAGGCGCCTGGGTGACCCTGTCCCTCGGCTCAGGCAGCCTGCTCCGTCCAGCGGCCGCCGACCGCCGATACGATGCTGGGGCGAACGACCATGAAATCCTGATCGGCAATATCGTGCCCTATTCCGGGCCCGCATCGGCCTACGGTGTGATTGGCAAGGCGCTGCTCGCCTATTTCGAGATGATCAATGCCGATGGGGGCATTCATGGCCGGCGGCTGCGCCTGATCAGCCTGGATGATGCCTATACGCCCTCCCGGACGCTCGAGCAGGCGCGGCGCCTAGTCGAGCGCGATCGCGTGTTGTTCATCACCCAGGTATTGGGGACAGCCCCCAACCTGGCAATCCGCGGTTATCTCAACCAGCGGCAGGTGCCGCAACTTTTCCCTGCTTCCGGCGCGACACTTTGGGGCGATCATCGCCAGTTCCCCTGGACCATGGCCTGGCAACCTAGCTATCAGTCCGAGGCAAGGATCTATGCCGAGCACATTCTCGAGACCCGGCCACAGGCCCGGATCGCGGTGCTGCTCCAGAACGACGACTACGGCCGCGACTACCTGCGAGGTTTCACTGATGGCTTGGGGGAACGAGCCACGCGGATGATCGTTGCTCAGTCGACCTTCGAGGTGAGCGACCCCACCATCGACAGTCAGATGCTCGCCCTGAAGGCTTCCGGCGCCGATACCTTTTTCAATATCAGTACACCTCGCGCAGCCGCTCAGGCGATTCGTCGGTCGGCGGAGATGGGTTGGCGACCGGTCCACTACCTGAACAGCGTCTCGAGCACTGTGGCTGCGGTGCTGCAGCCGGCTGGTCTCGCCAATGCGGTGGGCGTCATCTCGGCTGCCTACAACCGCGACCCGACCGATCCCCAATGGCAGGGCACGTCCGAGTTCGAGACCTGGCTCGCCTGGATGAAACGCTGGCATCCGACGGGTGACTTGCGTGACAACCTCAACGTCTACGCCTATTCGGTCGCCCAAACGCTCGTCCAGGTGCTCCGACAGTGTGGCAACGATCTGACCCGCGAAAATGTGATGCGCCAGGCCCGCAGTCTCGATCTCGATTTGCCGATGCTCCTGCCCGGCATCCGGTTGAGAACCGGCGACGAGGATCACTTCCCGATCGAGCGGATGCAGTTGATCCGGTTTGACGGGCGAGGCTGGGAGCGGTTCGGTCGGATTTACGGCGCCTGACGGGGCGACGCGAAGGCTACTGGAGGCACCCGACAGTTCGACCGTCGTCAGCCACGGTCGGTCATGCGGTGATAGTCCCAGCGCATCATGGCGACTGCCCCGATGATGATCGATCCGGTTGCAAGCAGTGCCCCCAGCGATAAGGTCGAGAGTCCGCTCAGACCCTGACCGACTGTGCAGCCCAGCGCCAGCACGCCGCCACAGCCCATCAGGACCGCGCCAAGCAGATGCCGCCTGAAGTCGCGCGCATCG
>CAZAVT010000008.1:0-7188 GCA_964488395.1 uncultured Burkholderiaceae bacterium
TCGCAAGCCCCGCCGATACGGACCCACCCGGTGAATTGATGTAAAAGGAGATATCCTTGTCGGGGTTTTCGGACTCCAGAAACAGCAACTGGGCCACCACCAGATTGGCGGTGACGTCCATGACGGGGCCGACGAGAAAGACCACCCGTTCGCGCAGCAACCTGGAATAAATGTCGTAGGCGCGCTCACCTCGCCCACTGGTCTCGATCACGATCGGCACCATGCCCAACCCCTGAGGCTCCTGCGAACGGGTCAGGTGGGCGTTGACAAGATCCTCGATCAGCGCATTTCGGGTAGTCATGGTTCTGCTCGCTGCGACGGCGGTTGGATGGAAGGTGCTGCCGGGCCTATCTTCAACCAGCCTGCTGTTGGGCCATCAGGTCGTCAAAGGAAATCCCCACGTCGGTGACTTGGGCTCGGCTGAGCAACCAATCGACCACGTTCTGCTCGACGACGAGCGCCTCCACCTCGGCCAGACGGTCGCGATTGCTGAAGTAGTGACGAACGATCTCGGCTGGATTTTCGTAGGCCTGAGCCATTTCCTCGATCAGGGTGCGGATCTGATCGGGTTTAGCCTGCAAGGACTCTCTCCGCACGATTTCGGCGACGAGCAGCCCCAAACGCACTCTCTTCTCCGCCTGATCCTTGAAGGCGTCCGGAGGCACTGGGATCGAGCGCACATCCATGCCTCGAGCCTGGAGATCGGCCTTGACCCGCTCGGCAAGCGCGGCGCTCTCGGACTCCACGAGGGATTTCGGCAACTCGAAACTGGCCAATGCCGGCAAGGCTTCCATGACGCTCGACTTGATACGGGACCTGAGTCGTTGCTTCAGTTCCCTCTCGAGGTTGCGGCGAATGTCTTCACGCAGGCGGGCGGTGTCACCATCGGCGATGCCAAACTGACTCACGAACGCGGCGTCGACCTCCGGCAGGGTCCCAGCCTCAATCCGCTTGAGGGTCACCTCGAACTGCGCCGTCTTGCCGGCGAGATCCTTCGAGCCGTAATCCGCTGGGAATGCGACCGGGAAGTGACGGGTCTCGCCGGCCGACATGCCGCGCACACCGATCTCGAAGTCCTGGAGCATTCGTCCTTCGCCGAGCACGAATTGAAAGTCGCTGGCGGTTCCCCCCTCAAAGGCCACACCATCGAGCGTGCCCTTGAAGTCGATCGTGGCGCGATCGCCGTCAGCGGCGGCGCGGCCCTGAGCGTCGGTCCAGACCGTCCGCTGTTTGCGAAGCACGTCAATGGTCTTGTCGATCTCGGCATCGCCGATCTCGCAACGGACTCTTTCAACCTTGAGAGCTGCCGCGTCCCCGGGGACGACCTCAGGGTAGACCTCGAAGGTTGCGGTGAAGGACATCTGCCCTTGCACCTCGACCTGTCCCGGTTCGATCCGTGGCTGACCTGCGACCCGGAGCTTGTGCTCATCGACCGCATCGCTGAACGCCTTGCTCACGACCTCGCCCAGCACGTCAGCACGGACTTGCCCGCCGTAGGTACGCTCAATCATCGAGAGCGGAACCTTACCAGGGCGAAAGCCCGCCATCTTGACCGTGCGAGAGAGTTCGCGCAGCTTTTGCCCGACTTGCCGAGTCACGTCGTCTGCAGAAACGGACATCGCCAGGCGACGCTCGAGCGTTCCGGTTTGTTCGATCACAGTTGTCATATCTTTGGTCATTCCCGTCTTGGTCGTGCCGTAGGGTTCCGGCTGCTTCAGGATGGTGCTGCTCGTCGGGCCACCTGATGCCCAACGCCATGGTGCGGCCGAAAGGACTCGAACCTTCACGCCTCGCAGCGCCAGGACCTAAACCTGGTGCGTCTACCAATTCCGCCACGGCCGCAAAAGCCTTCCATTCTAGCCGAAGCCTGCGCGTCAACCGCCGAAGCACGATTTAGAATCCTGGTCATGTCTGCCGCTGCATCATCCTGGTCGTCCGTCGACCACTACGAGAACTTCCCGGTCGCTTCCCGTCTTCTGCCGGCTCGCATTCGGCCAGCCGTCATTGCGGTGTACCGATTCGCCCGTCATGCCGATGACCTCGCCGACGAGGGCGACGCCAGCCCTGCAGCCCGACTGGCAGCGCTTGGAGAGCTGCGCAGTGCCCTTGCCTCTGCGACCCCCCAGCCGAACGAGCCAACGGTCATTGCCGAGCTGAGGCCCTTCATGCGCGAGGCCGGATTACCCTCGAGCCTGTTCCTCGATCTGCTCAGTGCTTTCGAGCAGGATGCCCGCGGAGCTCAGTACCGTGAGCGGGCTGATCTCCTGGACTATTGCAGGCGCTCGGCCAATCCGATCGGCCGACTGATGCTCCTGCTCCTTAAAGTCACCGACCAGCCGCAGCGGCTCGGGCAGGCCGATTCGATCTGCACTGCCCTGCAGCTGATCAATTTTCTCCAAGACCTCGCAATCGATCTCGGCCGGGGCCGCTGCTATCTGCCTCTTGATCAACTCGCACGCGCTGGGCTATCGCCGGTAGACCTCGGCGAGGCCATCGCCCGCGGGACAGCCTCGCCGGAGTTGAGGAAGGTGATCGAGGGCGAAGCGCGCTGGGCCGAAGCGCTGCTGCGTGACGGATCCGCGTTGTGCAGCCAGGTCGGCTGGCGATTCGGGTTGGAGCTTCGGATGATTGTTGCGGGCGGGTTGCGGATCCTGGAGAAGCTGCGGCAATCGGGTTTTGATCCGATTGCCCGGCGGCCGCGCCTGCGCCGCATGGACGCGCCTGCGTTGCTGCGACTTGCCTTCAGGCAAGGTCAATGACGCCCGACGCCTATTGTCAGGATCGAGCCGCGCGCAGCGGTTCGAGTTTCTATTACAGCTTCATGTTCCTCGCGCCGCAGCGCCGTCGAGCGATCACGGCGCTCTACGCCTACTGCCGTGAAGTCGATGACGTTGTTGACGAATGCTCAGATCCGGCGCTTGCCCGAACAAAGCTCGATTGGTGGCGCACCGAGGTCTCGCGTCTGCGCGAAGGACGTCCAGATCATCCCGTGACGCGGGCGCTGCTGCCCCACCTGGAACCGCTGGCACTGCCTATCGAGCACCTCGAAGCGATCATCGATGGCATGCAGATGGACCTCACACAGAACCGTTATCTGGACTTTGCCGCACTTGAGCTCTATTGCCACCGGGTCGCCGGCGTAGTTGGCATCCTTTCCGCGTCGATCTTTGGGTATTCGAGACCCGAAACGCTGCAATACGCCGAACGTCTCGGGCTCGCTTTTCAGCTGACCAACATCATCCGAGATGTGGGTGAGGACGCGCGAAAGGGCAGGATCTACCTGCCGATTGCCGATCTGAGGCGGTATGGCGTGCACGAGCAAGATCTCCTCCGATCAAACACCACGCCTGAGTTCCTCGCGATGATGACGATGCAGGCGCAGCGGGCTCGTCAAACTTACCAGGAGGCATTGAGCCATCTGGGCGATATTGACCGGGGCCCGCAGCGACCGGGCCTGATCATGGCCGCCATCTACTCCACCTTGCTCGACGAAATTGAGCGCGACGGGTTCAGAACGCTGACCCACCGCACTTCGCTCACGCCGATCCGAAAACTTTGGCTGGCCTGGCGCACCTGGCGCAAGCCGCGACTGGCCCTCGAACGACGATCGTGACGGGCAGATCCGTCGAGCTCGCGGTCGTCGGGGCCGGCTGGGCGGGGCTCGCGGCGGCTATCACCGCCTGCCAGGCCGGACTGCGTGTGGCGCTGATCGACGCGGCGCCGCAGGCGGGTGGTCGGGCGCGACAGCAAGTGATTGACTTTGGATTCGGCCCGATCGAGCTCGATAACGGACAACACCTGCTGATCGGCGCCTACCGGGACACCCTGTCGCTGATCGAGTCGATCGGCGAGTCGAGCGCCAACCTGTTCGAGCGTCGCCCGATGGCGCTGCACGACACCCGTGGTTTGAGCCTGCGTACCGCTCGCCTGCCAGCACCGCTTCACCTGCTCTGGGCATTGATCAGCGCCTCGGGGCTGAGCCTCCGCGAGCGGCTCGCCATGGTTCGCCTGATGAGCGGGCTGCGACGGTGCGGCTGGCGGGTCCCCGCCGGCGAAACGGTCAACGTCTTGCTTGAGCGCTACTCGCAGCCAATGCGATTGCGCCAACACCTTTGGGAACCACTTTGCGTTTCCGCGCTCAACACGCTCAGTCACCAGGCATGCAGCGCGACCTTTGCCACCGTGTTGCGCGATTCGATGGGTGCGACCCGTGCTGCCTCGGACTTTTTGTTGCCTCGACAAAGCCTCGGCGAGTGCCTACCCGCGCCAGCCCTGCGGTGGTTGCAGCAACGTGGAGGCACGATTTTCTTGCGTAGCCCGGTCCGGAGCCTATCGACGGGCTCGTCCGGTTGGCAGGTCCTGGGCGAGAGCCTTCGGATCGAGGCCCAACGACTGATCCTCGCTTGCGGACCGGCCAATGCACAGCGCTTGCTCGAGGCCACCCAGCCTCGGGATTTCGAGCGACAAGGCGTTGCTGCAAGCGAGCTGGGTGGGCTGCGCACAGCGGCCATCGCGACAACCTGGCTCGCCTGGCCGCTGCGTGATGGACCCTCTGTTCAATCCCCCCTGATGCTTGCTGCACCCCATCCCGATGAGCGGCTTGCCGATTGGCTCTTCGACCGGGGCTCACATCATGGCTATCGAGTTGGTGCACTGGTGAGCAGTGCCGCCGATTCGATTGCGTCATTAAAGGACAGGCCGAACGCGCTCCACTTCGCGAGAGCGGTTTGTGAGCAACAGGGGCTGCCCGAGCCTTCGCATGCCCGGTTGATCATCGAGCGGCGCGCGACCTTTCTCTGTGAGCCCTACCGTCCGGTGCCATCACAGCCTGACGAGGGTACGCTGCCCGGCCTCTGGCTCGCCGGCGACTACACCGAGCGGCATTACCCCGCCACGCTGGAGGCGGCCGTTCGCAGCGGTCGGCGCGCAGCGCAATCCGCCATCCGGTCGCTCCTGCGGGCTCAATCCCAGGCCAGTTCGATCGCCTGATCGACCCGCTCGATTGCGACCGCATCGATTCCGTCGAGCGGCTTGCGAGGATGGTTGGACTTAGGAATCAGCAAACGGGCAAAACCGAGCTTTGCGGCTTCGCGTAATCGCTCCTGACCGCGGGGCGCGGGCCGAATCTCGCCGGCAAGACCGACTTCGCCGAAAACGGCGAGCGGTCGTGGCAAGGGACGGTTGCGCAAAGAAGAAACGATCGCGAGCAGGACTGCCAGGTCGGCCGCTGGTTCGGAGATCCGGACCCCGCCGACCGCGTTGACGAACACGTCCTGATCGTGACAGGCGATACCCGCATGCCGATGCAGGACGGCGAGGAGCATCGCCAGCCGATTGCTTTCAAGCCCGACGGAAAGCCGCCTGGGCGACGGAGCGTGACTTCTATCCACAAGCGCTTGAACCTCGACCAACAGGGGGCGGGTCCCCTCGAGAGAGGCCAGGATGCAGGAACCAGCGACGAGGCGATCGTGCTGGGATAGAAAGAGCGCCGATGGGTTCGAAACGGCCTTGAGGCCCCGGTCGGTCATCGCGAAAACGCCCAGCTCGTTCACGGCGCCAAAGCGATTCTTGAAGGCCCGGATCATCCTGTACGACGAGCCGGGATCGCCCTCAAAATAAAGCACGGTATCGACGATATGCTCGAGCACCCGAGGGCCCGCCAGTGTGCCTTCCTTCGTGACATGGCCAATCATGACCAAGGCCACACCCAGCGATTTGGCCTGGCGAGTGAGCTGGGCAGCGCATTCGCGGACCTGAGCGACCGAGCCCGGCGCCGACTGCAATTGCGCGGAGTACATTGTTTGAATCGAATCGATCACCACGACCTGGGGTCGACGCGTCCCGATCTCCGATTGAATGCGCTCGAGGTCGATCTCGGCGAGCAGCGGGATCCTTGCGTCGGCGAGCCCCATGCGCCGTGCGCGCAGCGCAATCTGCGACACAGACTCCTCACCGGTCACATAGAGGACTGGGACGCTGGCTGCCATGCCAGCCAGTGCCTGCAGCAGCAGCGTCGACTTGCCGATCCCAGGGTCGCCGCCGATCAGGATGACCGAGCCAGGGACCAGCCCGCCCCCCAGCACTCGATCAAACTCGTCGGCGCCCGTCGGCATGCGCGCGGCGATCTCCGGCTCGATCGAATCGAGCGTCACCAGAGGTTGCGCCTGCACCAGACCCTGATGCCGCGAAGAGGATCGCTCCACTGCTGTTTCGACGAGCGTGTTCCACTGATCGCAGTGCGGACATTGACCGGCCCATTTGGGGCTGGCCCCGCCGCATTCGCTACAGAGGTAGTGAGTTCGTTGCCGGGTTGCCAAGGCCGATGACCTCCCGCCGCACCCGCGGCGCGACAGCGCACATCAATTCGTAGGCAATCGTCCCTGCGTGTGTGGCGACCTCGTCGATGGGAATCTGGTCGCCCCAGAGCTCGACTTCGGTGCCGACACCGGCGTCATCGATGCCCTGCAGGTCAACGGCCAGCATGTCCATCGAGACCCGCCCAACGGTTCGAGTACGCACACCGCCCACTGCAATCGGTGTGCCGGTCGGCGCGTGTCGGGGATAGCCGTCCGCGTATCCCCCGGCGACGATGCCGATCCGCATCGGGCGCGATGCAATGAAGGTCGCGCCATAGCCAACAGCATCGCCCGCTTGGAGGACCTGGACACCAATCAGCCGCGAATGCAATCGCATGGCGGCGCGCAAGCCAAGTGACCTCGCGCGCCGGTCGGCGAAGGGCGAGCCCCCGTAAAGCATAATGCCAGGCCTCACCCAATTCCGGTGCGCGGCCGGCGTGCTGAAGAGGGCCGCCGAATTCGCAAGACTGTGCGCGCCGGGCAGCTCCGCCACCGCTCGATCGAAGAGAGCCACCGCAGGGCTGGTGCCATCGGGCAGATCGGCGTTGGCAAAATGGGTCATCAAGACGACCGATCGAACGGTCGGCAAGCCCTTCAGCAACTTGTGAATCCTGCCCACTTCATCCATCGGGAATCCGAGCCGATTCATGCCGGTATTGATCTTCAGATACACATCCAAAGACGCGCCGCCGGCCTTCGAGAGCCAGCCGATCTGGGCTTCGTCGTGCACGACCAGCGACAGGCCGAGGCGGCCGGCGAGAGCAGTATCGGACTGATCGAAGGCGCCTTCGAGCATCAGTAAGGATTTGGACCAGCCGGCCGAGCGCAACCG
>CAZAVT010000008.1:7198-8340 GCA_964488395.1 uncultured Burkholderiaceae bacterium
ATGCGCTAGCCGCCTGAGTCAGACCGTGCCCATAGGCATCGGCCTTGACGACCGCCCAGATCGCAGTGCGCGGGGCCAACGCCCTCGCGCGACCAAGGTTTTCCCGCAGGGCGGACAGGTCAATGGTGGCGGTAATCGGACGGGTCATCGAAGGCAGAACGGCCAGGGGTGAGGAACGGGACTTCATCGAGCACGGAAACGAACTCGGCACGGTATCACAGCCTCCGGCCGACACGAAAAGCGTCGGGAGGCCGTGGTATAACCGCAGCGCGTGATGCAGAACCGACAACTCCTTTACGGGTTCTCAGCAAGATGAAGCGTGGCTTTTACACCATCATGGCAGCGCAGTTTTTTTCCTCGCTGGCCGACAACGCATTGCTGATCGCGGCGATCGCTCTCCTGATCGAGATGCAGGCGCCCGACTGGGCCAAGCCGATGCTGAAGCTCTTCTTCACAGTGTCCTACGTCTGCCTGGCGCCCTTTGTCGGCCCCTTTGCCGACTCGATGCCCAAGGGGCGGGTGATGTTCATCACCAACCTGATCAAGGTGACGGGATGCGCAATGATGTTCTTCACCGTGCATCCCCTGCTTGCCTACGCGGTCGTCGGCCTCGGTGCCGCGGCCTACTCTCCCGCCAAGTATGGGATCCTGACCGAGCTTCTCCCACCGGAGCAGCTTGTCGCAGCCAACGGCTGGATCGAAGGCGCGACAGTCGGATCGATCATCCTGGGGACAGTGCTGGGTGGGGCGTTGATCAGCCCGAGTGTTGCAGCCTACCTGCTGAGCTTCGACTTCCCCAAACTGGAAACCGGCGTCGACACCCCCGCCGAGAGCGCCATCCTTGTGATCGGGGGCGTCTACCTCATCGCGGCGGCATTCAACCTGCGTATCCCGGATACCGGCGCTCGTTATCAGAAGCAGACGATCAACCCAATCCAGCAGGTTCGCGAGTTTGCCAGTTGCTGCGGTCTGCTCTGGCGCGACAAGCTCGGTCAGATCTCACTCGCTGTGACGACCCTGTTCTGGGGCGCTGGTGCAACCCTTCAGTTCATCGTGCTGGATTGGGCCAAGGTCGCACTGGACATGCCGCTCAACCGGGCGGCCATCCTGCAGGGTGTGGTCGCGCTCGGCATCGCGGGCGG
>CAZAVT010000008.1:8350-8782 GCA_964488395.1 uncultured Burkholderiaceae bacterium
CGCTGATGACGCTCGTTTCAACGCAGAGTGCCGCCTTTCCGCTACTGATCCTGATCGGCGCGATGGCAGGATTTTTCGTCGTTCCCATGAATGCGCTGCTCCAGCATCGCGGGCATGTGCTCATGAGCGCTGGACGATCGATCGCAGTTCAGAATTTCAACGAGAATCTGAACATTCTGGCGATGTTGGGTCTGTATGCGCTACTGATCAGGATTGAACTACACGTGAATCTGATCATCGTGCTGTTTGGGTCGTTCGTGGCGCTCACCATGCTGGGGGTAATGGCCCTGCATCGGGCCAATCAAAAACGCTTCGACTCGGTCGCGCTCATTGGCGAGGCGAAGCACTGATCAGACCGCGCCCACGCAGTTCTTGGCGGATCGAGAGCCAGTCCCGCCACGCTTTGCCCTTGTCGGCAGGGTTACGCAGCAA
>CAZAVT010000008.1:8792-9643 GCA_964488395.1 uncultured Burkholderiaceae bacterium
CGAGTTGTGCCTGGTGCAAGCGACCTCGCAGCGTGGAGATCGGTGAGTCAGTGCCCAATAGCGACTGGGCGGCAAAGCGGCCCATCAGCACGATCAGGCCTGGCTGCAGCAACTCGAGCTGTCGCAGCAAAAAGGGCCTGCAGCGATCAGTTTCGACGGGCTCAGGGTTGCGATTGGCCGGTGGTCGACACTTGAGCGTATTGGCCACGTAAACGTCGCGCTCCCGATCCAGCCCCACTGCAAGCAACATCTGATCGAGCAGAGCGCCTGCGCGCCCCACAAATGGCACGCCCTGGCGATCTTCCTCTGCACCCGGCGCCTCGCCAATCAGCAGGCAGCGAGCATCGAGCGAACCACTACCAAGTACGGGATGTTGGCGAGTCTTTGAAAGCTCGCAGGCTTCGCAGGCAGACACCTCGCGAGCGAGGCGTTGCCAGGCGAGCTCCGGTCGTTCTTCTTGAATCAGTGGGACTGGGGTCGAGGCTCGAACGGACAGGGCAGCCGGAACAGCCAGGTCGGAACCTTGCGGCGCCGGCGGATTGATCTGCTTCCACACGGGACCAAGTCCCAGTCGGTGCCAGGCTTGCAGTTGCTCCGGACTCATCGCCGAAGGGTCCGATACATCACGACCGCGTCCTCACGGGTTTGATTCCAGGACGGGTAGTAGCGCTTGCGCAGTCCCACGACCTCAAACCCGGTCTCACGATAGAGTTGTTCAGCCGGACGGTTCGAAGGACGCACTTCCAGGAGCATCCCACCGGCTCCACCCGCCCTCGCCTCCTCAAGCAACTGCTCGAGCAGGTAACGACCGAGTCCCCGCCGCTGGTAATTGTGGGCGATGCTCAAGTTCA
>CAZAVT010000008.1:9653-12152 GCA_964488395.1 uncultured Burkholderiaceae bacterium
TCGGGCAACCACATCATGACCGCGTAGCCCACCATCGCGCGGTCCCATTCAAGAACAGGCATTCGGTATCCCGACCCGAGGGAGTCAGCGAAATTGCCACGCGTCCACGGGAAAGGGTAGATGAGCTGCTCGATCAACATGACTTGATCGAGATCGGCGAGCACCATCGGACGGGTGTCGATGACGGCATCGCTCGCCAATGCCGTTCGTTGAGGAGCGGGCTCACGACGCACGTGTGGAAGAGAACTCATCTTACGCAGCCCTCGCCCTGCTCGTGCGCAGGGCCTGCTGTTCAGCGAGGTCGAGCGCAACCTTGTCACGAACATAAATCGGCACGGCCTGGGCAGGGTCGAAGTCGCCCCCGTCCGCAAGCCTGCGCTGGGCCAAAGCGGCAACCGCGTCGGCTGCAAGCACCCTCGCCGGCTCAGCCGCTCGCCGGACCCGAAAACCCAGCTGGGTGATGAGGCCGAGGAGCTCGGGATAGGCGAGTTGACCGTCGCCCCCCAGCAGCAGCTCCGTACCTCGGTCCGGCTCACTCGCGAGGTACTCGAGCACCGCCTGCGGCGCGCCGACAAAGGGTAAACGGATCGTGCGAAGGTGCCGGCAATGGAGCGCTGCGTCGAGTTCGAGATCGAGAGCCGCTGCATAGACCTCATTCATCCGAGCATCCGTAGCGATCAGGACACGGTGACGACCTGGACCCTCGGAGCGAGCAACCTGCAGGGCCAAGGCCTCCAGAGTCCCGACAGGAATCAGTGGCAATCCAAGTCCGAGCGCGCAGCCCTGCGCCACGGCGCAGCTGATCCGCAAGGCGGTAAACGCGCCGGGCCCGGCATCACAGGCGATAGCCCCTAAGTCGCTGCGCTGGAGCCCCCTGCTTGCGAGCAGCCCGTCGATGAGGCGCAGCATGCTTTGCGACTGGTCCACGCCCGCGAACTCCGACCAGCATTCGCTGCTCGCTGGATCGTCCCGTTGCGCGATGGGATTGATCGCCACGGAGCACCACCCGCCGTAGGCGGCCAAGGATAGTAACCACCTCATTGGCGTCCCTTTTCGCGGGCAACAATCGGCTCGGCCGGTCGCGGCGGCGGCTCTGCACGTGCTGGCAACCCAAGGCCGGCCGCGTCGCTTCGCCTCCCGGGGGGCCCGTCAGCGCGCCGCGCGCCGTGGACTGCATGTCCCTGATGCTCTCGCAATTGGTGCCGCAACTGCACACGCTCGTCCTGGCTGATGTCGAAAGGCACACGCGCGCGTTCGACGGCTCCAAAGCGGGGCGTAGCGTCGTTCACCGGAACCGTACCCTTAGCGCGCTGCAGGTCGAGCTGGTGCCGGGCGTGCATCCTCTGACGATGGGCCTCTCGGATCTGCTGACGTAATTGCTCGCGCTCATCGGCGCTGAGCGCGGGTTCGTCCAGGGCCCAGGCCGGCAGGCTGACGGCGAGCGCGGCCGCCCCGGCGACAAGCCAACAAGCAAGAAACACCAGAGATCGTTTCATGGCAGTGATTGTAGTCGGCGATCCCCGTTCCGCTACCGCTCGTCCGGTAAAGACTGTTACAAGGCGTAAGCGCCGACCGCGTCGGCCCGACCATTCCCCGGCGGCGAGCCGGTATGATCGAGGCATGAGGGAATCCAGCCGAAAAATCCTGGTTGTCGACGATGATCCAAAGCTGCGCGATCTGCTGCGCCGCTACCTCACCGAGAATCAGTTCGAGGTCACACTGGCGGCAGACGGCACGTCGATGCAGCGCCTGCTGCAACGCGAACAGTTCGAGCTGATCATTCTGGACTTGATGTTGCCCGGCGAGGATGGGCTGACGCTCTTGCGCCGCCTGCGCGGCCTGAAGTGGGCGCAGACGACTACCTCGCAAAGCCCTTCAACCCCCGGGAATTGCTCGCACGGATGCACGCAGTGCTGCGTCGTGCGCCACCCGTCGACGCGCCTGGCGCCCCCGGTCAACCCGGGGAAGAGCTTCAGTTCGGTGAATTCACGCTGAAGCTTGGCGCTCGGCAGCTCCTTCGCAACGGTACCTCCGTCCCCCTGACCTCGAGTGAATTTTCGGTATTGAAAGTGCTCGCGCAACATGCCCGACAGCCCTTGTCACGGGAAAAATTGATGACCCTGGCACGGGGCCGAGAATACGGTGCGTTTGATCGCAGCCTGGACGTCCAGGTCTCCCGCCTGCGTCGAATCATTGAGGAAGATGCGCAACAGCCGCGCTTCATTCAGACGGTATGGGGCGTGGGTTACGTGTTCATTCCCGATGGCGGTTGATCCGGCCAGGGCGGCCGACTCCCGCTGGAAGACAGGGCTGGAGACCTTTCGCGCTGGCTTTTTCTGGCGGACCTTCCTGCTGATCGCAAGCTTGGTGCTCGCGAGCGTTCTAGCGATCTTCGCGTCCTTCCGGCTGCTCGATCCAGCGCCGCCCGAGGAAAGGCTCGCGTGGGAGATCACGTCGATTGTCAATCTCACGCGCTCGGCCCTGATCGGCTCGGCTCCC
>CAZAVT010000008.1:12162-14734 GCA_964488395.1 uncultured Burkholderiaceae bacterium
GTCGGCTGTTGCCCTTACTCGAGCAACTTGCCGAAGAGGAAGGCCTGCGGGTCATCCCTCTGGAGCCGGGCGATCGGGTGCGCAACGATCGGCTCGGCGAGACGCTGACCAAGCTGCAGCAGCGGTTGCAGGGACTGCTGGATGAGGACACCCGTGTTGCCGGGGAGGTCAACGACGAGCCGGGTCTTTGGATCAGCTTTCGGCTGGCAGGCGATGCGTATTGGCTCGTCCTTCCCTTCGACCGTCTGGAGCGCCAGATCGCGCCCTCGCTGACCAGCCTCGCCTTGATCACAGGACTCCTGTCGCTGACCGGGGCGTTTCTGGTTTCCCTGCAGGCGGATCGGCCACTCGCTGGGCTAGCCCTCGCGCTGAATCGGCTGGGTCGCGGTGAGCCAGTCCCCCCCCTGCCCGAGACCGGTCCGCCTCGGCTGGCCGCCGTGCGACGCAATTTCAATCGGATGCGCGCCGACCTGGCGGCGATCGAGGAGGACCGTTCCCTCGCATTAGCGGGCATCTCACACGATCTACGCAGCCCGCTGACCCGCCTGCGGCTCGAGGTCGAGATGACCCAGCTGACGCCGGAGCAACGGGATTCGATGGTTGAGGAGATCGAACGCATCGATGCGATCGTCGGACAATTCGTGGACTTTGCGCGCTTGAGTCAACCCCCGCAGCCGCAGAAGGTCAACGCGACCGCCGAGGTGGCCCCACTCATCGCTCGCTACCAGTCGAGCCTGACGCTCGAGGCGCCAACGGAACTCTCAGCCGAGCTACCGCCCAGGCTCGAATGGTGCGGCGACCCGCAGGATCTACGCCGCGTCACGTCCAACCTCATCGACAACGCTCTGCGGCATGGACGCGCACCCGATCGATCCGCACAGATCCGGATCAAGCTCGAGCGAGCCAACGACGGGCTCCACCTGGTCGTTGAGGACGGCGGGCCCGGTATCCCACCCGAGCTGATCGATGCCGCGCTGCGGCCCTTTTCCCGTCTGGATCCGGCAAGAAGCGACCGCGGCCCTGCGGGTCCCGGCTCCGGGCTCGGGCTGGCGATCGTGACGCGGATCGTCCGTCGCTATGACGGCCACCTGCGGTTGGAATCAGCCGCCAGGGTTGGGCTGCGCGTGACGGTGTTTTTGCCCGACTGTCGCTGAGCCTCGGTCCGGGGTGCCTCGTGTCGATCCACGATCGACGCAATAGGCGCGCTCAATCAATCAAATTTGAATCATCAATTGGCTAGGGTTATTGCCCCACTGATAAAATTCGGTCGGTCGGTGCATTTACAGGCGTTCATACGCTCGCCACCGGCACCGTTTCTCAACGCGTTCATTCCGCATCAACCTCCAGGAGTGTGACATGCCCAGTCTGAAAGGCACGAAGACCCACCAGAATCTCAAGGACGCCTTCGCCGGCGAAAGCCAGGCCAATCGCCGTTACTTGTACTTCGCAAACAAGGCGGACGTCGAAGGTCATCCCGAGGTTGCCGCGCTGTTCCGCTCGACCGCCGAGGGCGAGACCGGCCATGCTCACGGTCACCTCGACTACCTGGCTCAGGTGGGCGACCCCGCCACGGGCCTGCCGATCGGTTCGTCTTCCGACAACCTGAAGGCTGCCGTCGCCGGCGAGACCCACGAGTACACCGACATGTACCCCGGGATGGCCAAGTCCGCCCGCGACGAGGGTTTCGACGAGATTGCCGATTGGTTTGAGACGCTGGCGAAAGCTGAGCGCTCGCACGCCAACAAGTTCGCCAAGGCCCTCGACGCCCTGGCCGCTTGAGTCACCGATTGACGAGGTTGGGTGGCCTTTAGCCACCGACCACTCAGCGGTACCCGGGGGGAGCTGCGGCTCCCCCCGCTATTTCAAATGAGACGACGAGCCCTGTCGCCCTTGCGCGAACATGGGCCACCTCCCGATTGCATGACCGGAGTTTGCTCATGACCGTTCGCGAAGGCTCTCTTGAGGCGCCCACGAGGCACCCGCTCGACTGGCTGAACCCCGACTTTTACAACGAAAAGTCTGCGCTCGACGAGATGGAACGGGTGTTTGACATCTGCCACGGTTGCCGGCGGTGCGTGAGCCTGTGCAATGCCTTCCCAACCCTTTTCGATTTGGTTGACGAGAGCAGTTCCGGCGAGATTGACGGTGTTAATCGCCAGGACTACTGGAAAGTTGTCGACCAGTGCTACTTGTGCGATGTCTGCTATCTCACTAAATGCCCCTATGTCCCGCCTCATCCTTGGAACCTCGACTTCCCCCACCTGATGCTGCGAGGAAAGGCAATCCAGTTCAAGGCGGGCACTCCGACTCGCTTCCGGGATGTCCAGCTCGCCTCGACCGATCGAAACGGCACTTTGGCCGGCATTCCGGTGGTTGTGAGCGCGGTCAATGCCCTTGGGCGCAACGCGACGGTTCGTAAGATCGTGGAAAGCCAGCTTGGCGTTCATCGCAAGGCTTGGCTGCCTGAATTCACCAGCGAAAAATTTCGTACGCATGCTGCACCCTCGAACCCCCATCCGCCGCGTGACGGTCAGCGCTCGCCCGGCAAGGTGGCGATCTACAGTACCTGCTA
>CAZAVT010000008.1:14744-22370 GCA_964488395.1 uncultured Burkholderiaceae bacterium
CTGAAAATTCTTGACCACAACGAGATTCCCTATGTCCTGGTCGAGAAGGAGGCCTGCTGTGGCATGCCCAAGCTCGAGCTTGGTGACCTCGAGGGCGTGCGCGAACTCAAGGAAAAGAACATTCCGCCGCTCGCCCGGCTCGCCCGCGAGGGCTATGCGATCCTCGCGCCGATTCCGTCATGTGGCCTGATGTTTAAGCAGGAGATTCCGCTGATGTTCCCGGACGACGAGGACGTCCAGGCGGTTCGCAAGGCCATGTTCGACCCCTTTGAATATCTGGTGGCACGAGCACGGGATGGCTTGCTAAAAACGGACTTCAAGGCCGAACTCGGTAACGTCTCCTACCACGTGGCCTGTCACCTTCGGGTGCAGAACGTCGGGCAAAAGACGCGCGAAGTGCTGCAGATGGTGCCCGGGACCTCGGTGCACACCGTCGAGCGCTGCTCAGGGCATGCGGGCACCTGGGGGGTCAAGAAGGAGTTCCACGAGCTCGCGATGAAAATCGGCCGACCGGTCTTTCGTCAGATGGGTGAACACCCGCAGGGTGAGACCCGCTGGATCGCCTCAGACTGCCAGTTGGCCGGTCACCACATCGAACAGGGCATGGAAGCATCAGGGCAGAACGTCGACGGCAAACTCGCCCACCCCATCACCCTTGTCCGGATGGCGTACGGGCTGGCGTGACGCCCCGCCATTCGTGCTTTGTCCGACCGACCACCCATAACATCCGGAGGATCGCCTCATGCCGCAAGTGACCCGGGACTCGCTGATGACCCTCGAAGCCTATGCCCGCGCACGGCCCGAGTTTCGTAAGAAGGTCATTGAACATAAGAAGCATCGCAAGGTGCACCTTGGCGCCAACCTGACACTGCTCTTCGAAGACGAGATGACGGTTCGCTATCAGATCCAGGAAATGCTCCGAATCGAAAAAATCTTCGAAGAGGACGGCATCCAGAATGAACTGGAGGCCTACAACCCACTGATCCCCGATGGGCGTAACTTCAAGGCCACGATGCTGATCGAGGTTGAGGATGCTGAGTTGCGCAAGCGAGAACTCGCCCGGCTGATCGGCGTCGAGGACCGGGTGTGGGTTCAGGTCGAGGGATCACCGCGGGTGTACGCGATTGCCGATGAGGATCTCGAACGCGAGAACGCGGAGAAGACCTCGTCGGTGCACTTTCTCCGGTTCGAACTGACCGAAGAAATGGCCGCAGCCCTCAAATATGGGGTTTCACTGTCGATCGGTGTGGATCACCCGAACTACGCCGCCCAATGTTCGCCGGTGAGCCTGGAAGTCCGTAATGCGCTGGCGGCAGACCTGAGCTGAGCTTTTCTGTGGCCCTCAGATGGCGGCAATGAGGGCCACCGCTTGAGCGGAAATACCCTCGCCGCGGCCCTCGAAGCCCAGGCGCTCGGTCGTCTTCGCCTTCACATTCACGGCCCCCTTGGGTAGACCAAGCGTTGCGGTGAGTTTGCTTGCGATCGCGGGGAGATGAGGAGCGAGTCGCGGTGCCTGGCAAACCACGGTGCAATCGACATTGACGGGCTCGAAGCCTGCTTGCCGGACGAGACGCGCAGCTTCGGAGAGTAGAACAAGGCTATCCGCCCCTCGGAAGCGATCATCGGTGTCGGGGAAGTGCCGGCCGATATCGCCCAGACCCGCCGCGCCAAGGAGCGCATCGGTGATCGCGTGGGCGAGGACGTCGGCATCCGAATGCCCCAGCAAGCCCATCGGAAAGTCGATCGTAACTCCGCCCAGGATCAGCTTGCGACCCGGGACCAGCGCGTGGACATCGAAGCCTTGGCCAATACGGAACGCCGTCATGAGCGTTGCTCCAGTGTCCAGCGCATTCGTGCGAGATCGTCGGCTGTGGTGACCTTGAAGTTCTCCGCCGAACCCTCGATCAGGCGAACCCGCCCGCCCGCGAACTCAACGGCCGACGCCTCGTCAGTGGCCTCCGGGCACTGCTCGAGCGCAGCGATCAGCCTGCCGATTCGGCAAACCTGGGGCGTCTGAGCCAGCCACAAACGACTCCGATCGATCGTGCGCTCGACGTCCCTCGAATCACCTTGCGCCAGCTTGACCGTGTCAGCCACCCTCACCGCCAATAGCGCGCAGTCGGCCGGTGGCTCTCCCGCTTCTGGCTCGGTGGCGGCGCGCAGCCGTTCAAGGTCCGCGGCTTGCAGACCGGGTCGAGCGGCGTCATGAACCAGGACCCAATCATCGCCGAGCGCCGCCTCTTCCTGTATCAGATGCCGCAGTCCGGCGAGCACACTGTCTCGACGCGTCGGCCCGCCGCAGCGAGCCACGCTGACCCGTGGCGAGGCCGCCAACAGCGCCTCGGCCTGATCGTCCGTCTCGGAGCACACCACCAGCAGGCGATGAATCCAGGGCGCCACCAGCATGGCCGAGACCGAGCGTTCGAGCATCGTGCGCTGACCCATCGAGAGGTATTGCTTCGGAACGCCGGCGGAAAGACGACGACCGACGCCTGCGGCAGGGACCAAGGCCCAGTAGCGTTGTAACTGCTTCGGCATTGGTGATTCGCAAAAAGATAGAATTCTAATCTTGGATCCCGTAAACATCTCCCCGCCTGTTCCGGTCGCTGATTTGATCGATCGGATACCGACCCCACGACCTGGTGCCGTCGGTGTTTTGCCAGCCTGCTTCGGCGCTTCCGATTCGCTGCTGGTCACCCATCTCGCTCTCCGCGAGAAAGGGGCGGGTTCGATGCTGGTGGTCGTGACGGCGGCCGCTGTTGATGCACAGCGCCTGTACGACGAGGTTCGGTGGCTCGACGGCAGCCTTCGCACTCGTCTTCTGCCGGACTGGGAGACTCTGCCCTGGGACAATTTTTCTCCGCATGACGACCTCATTTCCGAGCGCTTGGCGACGCTGTTCGCACTGCAGCATCAGTCCGTTGACCTGCTGATTGCGTCGGTCACTACAGCGTTGCACCGGCTTGCACCGCCGTCTTTCGTGGCGGCTCGCAGCTTCGATTTTCGGAAGGGTCAGCGCATCAACGAACAGGCGCTACGCGAGCAGCTGGTCGTGGCGGGATACCAGCATGTCGAGCAGGTCGTTCGCCCTGGCGAGTGGTGTCTGCGCGGGGGGCTTGTCGATCTTTTCCCGATGGGCTCTCCTCTACCCTTTCGACTCGACCTGTTCGGCGATGACATCGAATCGATCCGGACCTTCGATCCAGACACTCAACGCAGCCTCTACCCGACGCCGAGCATTCACCTGCTCCCGGGACGCGAATATCCCACCGACGAGGAATCGAGAAATCGTTTCCGTGCCCGCTGGCGCGAACGATTCGAGGGTGACCCCAGCCGCAGCGCGATCTATCGGGATGTTGGCAACGGCCTGTCACCGGCAGGCATCGAATACTGGATGCCGCTCTTTCACGAGACCATGGCGACCTTGTTCGATTATCTGCCGGCGGCGGCGAGAGTTCTGACGCACGGACCGGTCGAGCAGGCAGGTCGATCCTTTGCTCAGGAGGTCGCCCAGCGCCATCGGTTTCTCGCCCACGACAGCGAGCGACCCCTCCTTTCGCCCGATGAGCTCTTCATCGATATCGAGTCCTTTTTCTCTCAGGCCCGAGAGCGCGGCCGGTGGGCACTGACCCGCCACCAAAGCGCGCTCGACCGTGCCGAGTGGGTGGGCACGGACGCAGCCGAACCGCTACCTGAAGCGGGGCTCGCGGCGGCTGCCCGTCACGATTCTGAGGATGGTCGTCGCGCACCGTTCGCAACCGGCTTGCCAAAGGTGGTCGTCAATCGGCGGGCTGAACAGGCGCTTGCAGCACTTGAACATTTCCTCAGTCAGCGCGGCCCCTCGGAGCGCGTGCTGATGCTCGCCGAATCACCGGGTCGTCGGGAAACGCTTTCGGAGTTATTGGTCGAGGCGGGTCTGGGGTGCCCTACCATCGAGGGCTGGGAGGCCTTCCGGACGGGTTCGTTCATGGTCCTCGAGGCGGGCCTGTCCGTCATCACCGAGAGTGAGCTCTTCAGTGGAGGCGCGCGTTCATCCCGTCGCGGACGACGCGAGTCAGCGACCCGTATTGACGCGCTGATCCGCGATCTTGCAGAGCTTAAAGTCGGCGACCCCGTTGTTCACAATCAGCACGGTATCGGACGCTATCAGGGTCTGACCACCATGGACCTCGGCGACGGCCCAACGGAGTTTCTGCATCTTACCTATGCCAACGATGCCACTCTGTATGTCCCGGTCGCACAATTACACCTAATTGGTCGATACAGCGGGACGAACCCGGACGATGCACCGCTTCACCTACTGGGTAGTGGTCAATGGGAGAAGGCCCGCCGAAAGGCGGCTCGGCATGCGCGCGACGCGGCTGCAGAACTGCTCAACCTGTACTCGAGGCGGGCCGCGCGGCCAGGGCATAGCTTCCGGTTCAACAGTCGCGATTACGAGGCCTTTGCCGAGGGGTTCGGTTTTGAGGAGACCGCCGATCAGCTGGCTGCGATCCATGCGGTCGTCCAGGACATGGTCGCTGGTAAGCCGATGGATCGCTTGGTGTGCGGTGATGTCGGTTTCGGTAAGACCGAGGTGGCGTTGCGTGCCGCCTTCGTTGCAGTGGCCGACAGTAGGCAGGTCGCAGTGCTATGCCCGACCACGCTTCTCGCCGAGCAACATTTCCGGACCTTTTCAGACCGATTCGCCGACCTGCCGGTCAGGTTGGTCGAACTGTCCCGATTTCGTTCGGCGCGCGAGACCCGAGAGGCGATCGAGAGAATCAACGCCGGTGAGGTCGATATCGTCATCGGAACGCATAAGCTCCTCTCGCCGGAAATCTCCTTCAAGCGGCTGGGGCTGGTGATCATCGACGAGGAACATCGGTTTGGGGTGCGTCAGAAGGAGGGGCTCAAGGCTCTGCGCGCCGAAGTCGATGTGCTGACCCTCACCGCGACGCCCATCCCTCGCACGCTCGCCATGAGCCTGGAGGGCATCCGTGATTTTTCGGTCATCGCGACGGCGCCCCAGAAGCGGCTGGCGATCCGGACCTTTGTTCGCAACGAATCCTCGGCAACCATTCGTGAAGCCCTGCTGCGTGAGCTCAAGCGGGGCGGACAGGCTTATTTTCTTCACAACGAAGTGGAGACCATCGACAACCGACGCGCCCGTCTGGCTGAATTGGTCCCCGAGGCAAGGATCGCCGTGGCCCACGGGCAGATGCCTGAACGGGAACTCGAGCGGGTCATGCGCGATTTCCATCAGCAGCGATTCAACGTCCTCCTGTGCACCACGATCATTGAGACCGGCATCGATGTTCCATCAGCCAACACGATCGTGATTCACCGAGCGGACCGTTTCGGTCTCGCGCAGTTACACCAATTGCGGGGCCGGGTCGGCCGCTCCCACCACCAGGCGTATGCCTATCTTCTGATACCCGACGAGTCAGCCATCACCCGAGACGCAGCCAAGCGGCTTGAGGCCATTCAGGCCATGGAAGAACTGGGCTCAGGTTTTTATCTCGCGATGCATGATCTGGAGATTCGCGGTGCGGGTGAGGTTCTTGGCGAGTCCCAGTCTGGCGAGATGCAGGAGGTGGGTTTTGCTCTGTATTCGGACATGCTCGAGCAGGCGGTTCGCGCCCTCAAGGACGGCCGAGAGCCCGATCTCGATGCGCCACTCGCAGCCACGACGGAGATCAAGCTGCACGTACCAGCGCTGCTGCCCGAAGACTATTGCCACGATGTGCACGAGCGTCTGAGCCTCTACAAGCGCCTCGCGAGCAGCGCGGCATTGTCAGAGCTGACCGAGATTCAGGAAGAGCTGGTTGACCGCTTCGGCCGACTGCCCGAGCCGGCTCGAGCCCTGCTCGAGACGCACCGGCTTCGGCTCCAGGGAGCTGCACTTGGCATTGCGCGAATCGATGCGGCCGGCGAGGCGATCGTGATCACCTTCGTGCCGAAGCCGCCGATCGATCCCGGGCGCATCATTGCACTGATACAGAGCCGGCGCGACGCACGGATGAGCGGCCAGGATCGAATCCGATTCACGGTCGAGACGGCGGACCTCGAAGCGCGCCTCCGGGTGCTACGGGAAATCGTCGGTGCCTTACAGGGCCCTCGACGCGAGCGCGCCCATGCCTGACCTGCTGATCCAGCACCCGGCGCTGGATGCGGGTCGGATTGCCGAAATCGCCTCGCTCATTGGTCACGCGGCTGATTCGAGAGGGCCACAGTGGGCACGTTGGCACGATCTCCCTGAGGACTCCCAGCGAATCGATCAGATCGAGGCACGTTTCGCCGTTGATGCGGAATGGATCGACTCCGACTCCAGGTTGGCGGACTTCAAGCTCGCAGCTTTCGACATGGATTCAACCCTGATCACGATCGAGTGCGTCGACGAGATCGCGGATTTCGCAGGGCGCAAGGCCGAGGTCGCCGCGATCACCGAAGCCGCGATGACCGGCGCGATCCGCGATTACGAACAAAGCCTGCGCCAAAGGGTGGCCCTGCTCGCTGGGCTGCCTGAGTCGGTACTCGAACGCGTTTGGACGGAGCGCCTGGCCCTCTCGCCTGGCGCCACGACCTTGGTCAAGGCGCTCCAGTCAGCGGGCCTCAAGCTTTTATTGGTTTCCGGTGGATTCACCTGGTTCACCGATCGGCTATCGAGGCAGTTGAGTCTGGACTTCAGCCGCGCCAACCATCTGGAGATTGTCGATGGACGCCTGACCGGTCGTCTGATCGGTGAGATCGTCAACGCCGAAGTCAAGCGTCGTACGCTGCTTGAGACGTGCCAGAGCATGGGTTGCCAACCGAGCGAGGCGATCGCGGTCGGAGACGGTGCGAACGACCTGCTCATGATGGGGGCCGCTGGTCTGTCGGTCGCCTATCGCGCCAAGCCGCTGGTACGAAGCGCCACCCGTCACGCCATCAATCACTGCGGCCTCGATGCTGTACTGAGACTGTTCGGTCGCTGAGAGGACTCCGCTAGCCCAGCCCGATCGACGCGAATCGTATTCGGGTTAGTGACAGGCATGTTGGCCGGTGCACGGTCTTGCACCATTTGGCATTCAGCGCGATGATCGACGCGATGAGCCACTCAGGACACCTGGGAGCGGGCAACGCCCCCCAAGAACGGCAGGTCGGTGAGGTCTGTCGTCGGGTCTCGCTTGTCGCGCGTCCCCAAGGGCTTCCAGTGCTGCGGGATTTCGCAATTTTCGAGCATTCCCGACCGGATCCCGCACCCGGACAGTTTCTGATCGAGGCTCACTGGTTATCCGCGGATCCGCTGCAAAGGTGGCGCATGGATGAGCGGGCGTTCCAGGGCCCCACCATGGCCATCGGCGAGACTGTATGGGGACGAATGGTTGGGAGGATCGTCCAGTCGCGGCTCGCCGGATGGGCAGAAGGTGACTATGTCGAGGGGATGCTTGGCTGGCAGAGCTACGCCCTGTCGGATGGCGCAGGCGCCCGCAGTGGGTACCGCGCAGGTGTCTCGCGCGTCGACCCGACCTTGGGAAGACTGTCGCTGGCGCTTGGGGTCCTCGGAATGCCAGGCCTGACCGCCTGGTGCGCACTGTTCGATCTCTGCCGCCCGAAAAGCGGGGAAACCGTGGTGATCAGCGCCGCCGCGGGCACAGTGGGCTC
>CAZAVT010000008.1:22380-22722 GCA_964488395.1 uncultured Burkholderiaceae bacterium
GCTGGCGGTCTGTCGTGTCATCGGCATCGCCGGCGGCCCGGCCAAATGCCGGCATCTCATTGAGGAACTTGGCGTTGACGCCGCGATTGATTATCAGGCACGGGACCGCTTTGCAGAGGAACTCCGGCAGGCCTGCCCTGATGGTGTAGACGCCTATTTTGACAACGTCGGGGGATCAGTCTCCGATACGGTCCTGGGTCTGCTCGCTCGAGACGCGAGGGTTGCGCTGGTCGGCAGGGTATCGCAACTGACCGGAGACTCACGACGGGTGGATCGACAGGAGGCGTTGATCGGCGCCCGCGCGAAGGTGCAGGGCTTTATCGTTTATGACCATGAGTCACG
>CAZAVT010000009.1:0-13212 GCA_964488395.1 uncultured Burkholderiaceae bacterium
GACGCGGTGCGTCAGCTGGTCTATGCCGAGCGCGGTGCGGCGGTCGATTTTTCGATGGTCGACGGCCAAGTGATCCTGCAGGAGGGTCAGCTTACCCAGATCGATGAAGCCGCTATTCTTGCCGAGATCGAGGCCGAGTACCGTGAACTTGAGAGCCAGTTCGCGGCAGCAGAGGCGGCCACCGGTCCGGTGGTCGAAGCGGTCCGATCGATTTACCAGCGCTCGCTCGCGTGCGGCGTTGCTCCCGACACTTTTCCCGCGCGTCTGCAGGCCTCTGGTCGAGCGCCTGGCTAGACCGCAGCCAACGATTGAACAGGAACTGACAAGATGGGTGCGACCGATCGTGATCTGGCCGGATACCGCGGCCGCTATCCGGATATCCGCTGGCCAGGTGGTGCCGGCCTTGCAGTCTCCTTCGTCCTCAATGTCGAAGAAGGGGCCGAACTATTGCTCGCCAGCGGTGACGAAAGGAACGAGGCGAAGCACGAGGTCAATCATGAAGTCGTCGGTGCGCCGGATCTCTGCCTGCAGAGTCATTTCGATTACGGCGCGCGCGTTGGTTATGGTCGCATCACGGGCCTCTTCAGCGAGGCGGGATTGCCGCTCACGCTCAATGCTTGCGCTCGGGCGCTCGAGGCGACTCCATGGATCGCCCGCGACGCGGCCGATCGTGGTTTCGAGGTTTGCTGCCATGGCTGGCGCTGGGAGTCGCACGCCGGGATGGCGGAGAGCGCCGAGCGCGCACTGATTCAGCGTTGCGTGTCGACCATCGAGCGCCTACATGGGCGCGCGCCGGTGGGTTGGCATACCAAGTCCTCCGCCTCGGTCAACACCCGACGGCTGCTGGTCGAGCAGGGCGGTTTCCTGTACGACAGCGATGCCTACGATGATGACCTCCCCTATTATCGCGAGGTGCTCGGCAAGCCTCACCTGGTATTGCCTTATGCGTTTGACACCAACGACATGAAATTCTTCGACAGCTTCGCTTTCGTGCGGGCCGATGATTTCCATGATTACGTCGCCGATGCCCTGGAGTGGCTGCTCATCGAATCGCGTCACTCGCCCCGGATGCTCTCCATCGGGTTGCACACCCGGATCATCGGCCGGGCCGGTCGGATTGCCGGCCTCAAGAAACTGATCGATCGTGTCAATCGTCGCGCCGATATCTGGGTGGCGACCCGTGAGCAGATCGCCCGCCACTGGCGGGCCCATGTGAAGCCGGGTTGATGAGCTTGAAACAGGGCGCGCTGGAGCTGGTCGCGCGCGGAATCAGTGGCCTCGCTCGCTCGGTCGGTCAGGGTGAGCTCGATCCCCGGGAGCTCGCTCAGGTCTTCTGCGACCACCTCGAAGCGGTCAATCCATCGCTCAATGCGGTGGTGGGTTATGACCGCGCCGCGGTGCTCGACGAGGCCCAGCAGCTTCGCACGCGGCTGGCGTCTGGCGAGCGACTCCCGCTTGCCGGGGTGCCGATCACGATCAAGGACAATCTCTGGGTAGCTGGTCGGCGCATCGCTCAGGGCTCGACCTGGTTTAGCGATTTCATCGCGCCTCGCGATGCTTGGGCGGTTCAGCGGCTGCGGCGGGCCGGGGCGCTCGTGCTGGGCATTACCAACACCCCCGAATTCGCCTGCCGCGGCGTCACCGAAAGTCCGCTTCACGGCACGACACGGCACCCGGATCATCCGGGGCTCACGCCCGGTGGGTCATCGGGCGGCGCAGCGGCCGCGGTTGCCGCTGGCATTGGTCTCGCCGCGCTCGGCACCGATGCGGGTGGATCGATCCGCCGACCCGCAGCCCATTGTGGGGTGGTCGGCCTCAAGCCAAGCGCCGGAGTTGTGCCCCACCCCTGGGGGTTCGCCGAGCCCAACTACGGATTCTCGGTGGTGGGCGTGATCACGCGATGCGTCGCGGACTGTGAAGCGATCGTGCGCGAGCTGAGTGCCTACGATGCGGCGGATGGTTCTGCGCCCCCACTCGATCTCGATCTCTTCGCTGACCCTGACCCAGACCCTCGAGCGCTCAGGCTTGCCTGGAGCCCGCACCTCGGCTGTGATTTTCCCGTCGATCCTGAGGTGCTCAGCCGATTCGAACAGTTGATCGATCGGTTTCGTGCTCACGGCTTTCAGGTGACACGCGCCGACCCCGAATGGCCGCGGGGCACCGGCGAGTACCCGCTGCTCGCGCTGCAGCAAGCGGGGCTTGATCGACTGTACGGTCAGCCCCGGGATGAGCGCCTCGGCGCGCTCGATCCTGATATCCGAGCCGCGATCGTTGCAGGCGAGCAGCATGGCCGCGACGCTTGGCTCCCGCTGCTGCGTCGGCTCGAAGCCATACGCGGTGCCCTGTCACGGTTTTTCGGTGACTACGATCTGCTCTTATGCCCAACGGCGCCCGTGTTGGCCTGGCCGATCGGTCAGATGCCCCATCAGATTGCCGGGCGGTCGGTCGGCCCCCGGGCCCATGCGGCCTTCACGCCCCTCTTCAATTACTGCGGTGTTCCGGCGCTCTCGCTACCCGCAGGACGGGTGCGCGATCTGCCCATCGGGCTGCAGATTGTGGGAGCGCGTTTCGAGGACGCTCGGGTGATGCGTTGGGCAGCCGCGATCGAGGCCATCGCCGCGAACGCCTGAGTCTTTACCTGTGCCGGTAGGTGCCTGAAGGTGACTCGTTCTGGCTATCGGCACAAGCCGCTGCGCTCTTCGTCGTCGGCTGAGGCTTTGGCCCGGGCGTGGGCCCAGGCAGCCGGGGAGTGGTAGCCCGCTCGCCGCCAGGCTTCCGAAGTGTCTTCGCTCGCGCGGATCAGTAGGCGTCCGTAGTGTCCGGAATACACCGCCGTGCAGCTGGCCTTGGCCTCGTCCTTGGAGCAGGCCGCCGCGAGAAAGAGGGCAAGCATGAGCGCCGGAATCGATCCTGGCGCCCTGGCATTGGCGGAGCGTGTGGCTGCGGCTGGCATCGTGCCCGTGAGCATAGCCGAAGCCGGTCTTGCGTGAGGCGCCGCCCAATAGCCCAGAAAAACAGCCAGGCACGCCTTTGGGGATACACTCTTCCAAATGTTAATTAATAGATAAATTGAATATGTCGATAAGTTTTGACGATTCACCTCTGCGCGTTCGTCGAACCTTCGAAGAGGTCGCAATGCAGTTGCGGGCGATGTTTGCCGATGGGCACTTGCGGCCTGGTGATCGCTTGCCACCCGAGAGAGAGTTGTCGCAGCTTTTGGGCGTAAGCCGATCGGCGCTGCGCGAGGCTTTGCGCACGCTCGAAATCAGCGGGGTGATCAAGCTGCGCAAAGGGCGTAACGGCGGCGCCTTTGTCACCACCGGCGATCCCGACGCGGTGGCGGGGAGCTTTCGTGACCTGTTGACGCTGGGTAACCTGAAGTTCGAGGAACTGGCCGAGGCTCGCATCTGGCTCGCGGAGATCGTGATCCGGGTCGCCTGCGAGCGCGGTTCAGAGGCCGACTTCGCGGCCCTGCAGGCCAATGTCTGCGAGGCCAGAGCGATGTTCACGGCGGGCCGACACGCCGAGAAGATCGCCTTGAACCTGGAGTTTCACAACATCCTCGCCCGCGCGACGCGCAACCCCGTGCTTGCCATGAATGTGCGGACGCTCCAGGACATGATGCTGGAGTTTGCCAAGCGATTCGACGAAGTGACCGAATTCGGGCTGCCGCAGCGGCTGGAGTTTCTGGAAGCCCTGAGGGCGCGAGACGCGGAGCGTGCGTCGCGCTCGTTGTTGGGCGTGATGCATCTTTGGCATCGGCATATCTATACCTGCCTGCTGTCGGCTCGACCCCGCTGAGTGCTCCCCGCTAACGCTCAGTTGCGACCGAGCGTCGTCAGCACTTCGGGCGTGTAGACCACGCCGGTTCCCTTCTGGATCGCTCGGATGTCGGCCCAGTCCCGCTGATAATCGATTGCCGCAAAACCGATCGAATCCTTGAACTCGGTCGCGAGCGACGATCGCGCAAAGTCAAAGCTCAGAAAGGCCTGCCGGATGCGATCGCGCAGGGCCGGGTCAAGGTCGTGGCAGATACCGAAGGCGGTGCGGGGGAAGGGCCGTGAGGCGTAGATCACCTTGAGTGCCGCCGGATCGATCTGCCCGCGCTGGCGCATGCGTTCGATCACGGTACTGGCGACCGGGGCGGCGTCGTAATCGCCGTTCAGGACACCAACCACGGAGTTTTCATGTTTGCCGGAGTAGAGCACTTGGTAGTCCGCGCCCGGCAGCACACCCAGTGTCGTGAGGAGCAGTCTCGGCGCGGTGTCTCCCGAGTAGGAGTCCGGCGCAACGTGTGCGACTCGCCGACCCTTCAGGTCGGCGAGTATGCCAATGGAACTTCCCTGACGGGTAATCACCTGGAGCGAGTAGCCGGTGCTCCCATCCTGGCGTTGCAAGGCCACCAGCGGTACGAATCCCGCCAGGTTGACCGCAAACGGCGCCGAGGCACCACCGACCCCGGCGATGTGCAGCTGCCCGGTCCGTATCGCCTCAACCTGCTCGGCATGGGATTCGGTCGCATACCAGCGGACCCGCTTGCCGGTCACCTTGCTCAGGTGGGTGATCAGCCCGGCGAATTTCTCCTGATAGCGCGCGGAGTCGTCCACAGGAGTGTAGGAAAAGACGAGCGTGGCGGGGTCCCGCAAACGCCCACGCTCCTTGGGTGCGTCGGCGATCAGGTCTCGGTCAGCGTCGCAATAACGCGGATCGAGGTCGCCGCGATGGGGGCAGTCTTTCGCGAGGGAGGCTCCCGTTCGGACGAATCCTGCGAGGCCAGCAACGGCCGCTGGGGCCCGAAGAATCAAACGCCGACGGGCGCGGGAGATGAGGTCCGTGTGCTTCATGCCGGATCTGCAACACTTGTTTCCTTGTCTGGGGATTCTGAACCCAAGTTCGCCCAGGCTCAAGTCGAGGGACTATCCGGCCCTTGCAGCGGCCCTGGGTCGAATCAAGGTGCGGCGTTACAGGCGCCTCACCGTGCTATAAAGCCGCGTTCGCACGATGCCGACTGGGGGGTTCGATGGGATCGTTTTTGCGCTTGCTCACCGGCCTGGCGCTCGCAGGCTTGGTCACCCTGGCGGGAGCCCAGGACTTTCCGAATCGCGCCATCCGGATGGTGGTGCCCTTTCCGCCCGCTGGAGGTACGGACAATCTCGCGCGCGTGCTGGTCACCAAGGTCAGCGCCGAGCTCGGTCAGTCCCTGGTGGTCGAAAACCGAGCGGGTGCGGGCGGTACCCTTGGGGCAGGGCTGGTGGCCAAAGCGGATGCGGACGGCTACACCATTCTCCTCAGCACCAACAGTACTCATGTGATCGGTCCGATCCTCAATCCCGCCATCGGCTATGACCCGATGCGCAGCTTCACCCCGATCATCTATCTTGCGCAGTCCCCGTCCATCATGGTGGTGCCGTTGTCCCTGCCCGTGAAGTCGGTACGGGAATTCGTCGAGTACGCCCGCAAGAATCCGGGCAAGCTCAATTTCGGTTCAGCGGGCGTGGGCGGCATCCCGCACTTGTCGGGCGAGCGCTTCAAGGCGCTAGCGGGCATCGACATGACTCACGTGCCCTATAAGGGCACCGCGCTTGCGATGCCGGACCTGATCGCCGGTCGTATCGACGTGATCTTTGACAGCTTCTCCGCGGGATATCCGCAGGCTCGCGACGGCAAGGTCCGAGCGCTGGGCGTGTCCTCGCCGCAGCGCTCGCCGCTCGTACCGGATCTGCCGACCATTGCCGAGGACCTTCCGGGTTTCGTGTCGATGACCTGGTTCGGCGTCTGGGGCCCGCCCGGGCTGCCCGACGCCGTCGTGACACGATTGAACGCGGCCTTCAATGCGGCGCTCAAGGATCGCGCGGTTCAGAGCCAGTTTGCGCGGATGAGTACTGATGTGGGTGGCGGCAGCGCCGCTGACCTGTCCGAACGCTTGCTGGGCGAATTGAAGACCTGGAGCAAGGTGATTTCAGACGCCAAGGTCAGCCTGGTCAATTGATCGGCTTGAACGGCGCTGCATCAGAGGAGCCGCATCAACCAGCCGCGCTCGTCCCGGCTGCGTCCGTACTGCAGGTCGGTCAGGATCTGCCGCAACTTCATCGTGACCTCGCCCGCTCGCGGCTGCCGGGCGTCGACGGCGAAATCAGGGCCGCGAAGCCCCGAGACCGGGAAAATCACGGCGGCCGTGCCGCAGCCGAAGATCTCGCTGATCGAGCCGTCGGCAAAACCGGCGAGCACCTCGTCGAGCGCAATGCGACGTTCTTCCACCCGATAACCCTCGGCACGCGCCAGTTCGATGAGGCTCGCGCGGGTGACGCCCGGCAGGATGCTGTCGCCGAGTTCAGGGGTGGCGATCGTGCCATCGCGCTGCACGATGAACACATTCATGCCCGCCATTTCCTCGAGGTATCGGCTTTCGGAGGCGTCGAGAAAGAGCGCCTGCGGGCAGCCCTGAGCCCGCGCCTCGGCGAGGGCGGCGAGTGAGCCCGCGTAGTTTCCGGCGCATTTGGCAAAGCCGGTCCCGCCGCGGCCTGCTCGGCTGTGCTGAGTCGACACCCAGACCGGGACGGGCTTCACCCCACCCGGGAAATAGGAGCCCGCAGGACTTGCCACGAGGTGATAGGCGACCCGCTCGGCTGAGCGTACGCCGAGGAAGGGTTCGTCGGCCATCAGGAAGGGCCTGAAGTAGAGGCTGGTTTCGCCCTGCGAGGGGACCCAGGCATGGTCTACCTTGGCGAGCTGGCGCAGGCTTTCCAAGAAGACCGCTTCCGGGAGCTCGGGCAGCGCGAGTCGCTTTGCTGAAGCGTTGAGCCGTCGCGCATTCATCTGCGGCCGGAAGGCATGGATCGAGCCATCGTCATGGCGATAGGCTTTGAGCCCCTCGAAAACCGCCTGGGCATAATGGAGCACCAGCGACATCGGGTCGAGCGACAGCGATTCGTAAGGGCGCAGGCGGGCGTCGTGCCAGCCAGCCTGGGTGGTCCAGGCGAGCGAAATCATGTGATCGCTGTGGTAGCGCCCGAAGCCAGGATCCGCCAGGATACGGGCGCGCTGCGTCGCGTCGCTTGGCGCGGGATTGAGGCGGACCTCAAAGCGAGGCAGGGGGCTGGCGGTCATGCTCATTGCTTGTCCATTAGTTTGCGTTCGGCGACCAGCTGCTTCCATTGGTTCATCTCATCCAGGTAAAAGCGGCGAAACTGCGCGGGATCGAATTCACTTGAAACGGCGGTCTCGCGCGCAAGCAGTTGTTCGATCTCGGGCTCGCGGGTGATCTCCCGGACCAGTCGATTGAGCGCAGCGACGATCGGTGCGGGGGTGCCGCCGGGTGCATACAGTCCCCACCAGCCTTCGATTCCGTAGCCTGGCAGCGTCTCGGCGATCGGCGCGAGCTCGGGCATAAAGGGTGATCGGTCGGTCGAGGAAACACCCAGCGCGCGCAGCTGGCCGCTGCGGACCTGAGCCCCTGCGGAGGCCGCTGTCGAGATCAGGTAGTGGATGTTGCCTGCGATCAGGTCGGTGACCGCACCAGCCATCCCCTTGTAAGGCACGTGCGTGGTGTCGATTCGCGCGACCGATTGGAAGAGCTCGGTCGCCATGTGATTGAGCCCGCCGATTCCGGACGAGCCGAAGGTCATTTTCGGGCCGTCGCGACGCGCTGCCGCCACCACGTCGGCGACGTTGCGGTAGGGGCTGTTGGCCGCGACCAGCAGGATCATCGGGCTGCGCGCCATCAGTGCGACCGGCTCGAAGGATTTCTCCATGTCGTAGGGCAGCTTGGGCGTCAGAGCGGCGCCCGTCGTAAAAGAATTCGAGCTGAACAGCAGGATCGATCCATCGGTCTCGCCGCGCGACACCATCTCCGCGCCAATGCGCCCACCCGCGCCAGGCTTGTTTTCGACGATGGCGTTGATGCCGCTGCCCGCTTTGGGCCCCAGTCGATTGGCCAGTGCCCTGGCGAATAGGTCGTTACTCGCGCCCGGTGAGAAGGGCACGATGATCCGGATGGTCTTGGGCAGGCTCACCGTCTGGGCCCGCGCAACCACGGGCAGTACGAGGCCGGTTGTGAACAGGGCGCCCGTCTGCAGCAGGTGACGCCGGCCTGGGGATCGAGGGCTGGGGTGCATCAAGGTCTCCTCATGAAATGCGCAGGCTGCTGATGTCGGAGTCGTTTTCAAGGGCGGGGCGCTCGCGCGAGCAGGTCGCGCGCCCGGTCGATCAATGGTCCATCGATCAGCTGACCGTCGACCGAGAAGGCGCCAATACCCCTGGCCAGGTGGTCGTCGGCAGCAGCCACAACCCGACGCGCATGCGCCAGCGCCTCGGCCGTTGGTTTGAACACCTCGTTAGCGGCAGCGATCTGGGTCGGATGGATGCAGCTCTTGCCGGCAAAGCCCAGCCGGGCTGCGGCTGCACAACTCGCCCGAAAGCCTTCCAGATCCCGAATATTGGTGTGGGCACCGTCGTAAGCGGCAATGCCAGCCTCGGCGGCTGCGAGTCGCACCTGAACGCGCACGTACTGCGATGCATCCTGGTCCGTCGGGTCGATGCCTGCAGGTCCGAACAGGTCCCCGTAGCCGATCTGCAGACCGTTGACTCGCGGGTGGCAGCCCGCCAGTTCGGCGGCTCGGCGCAAGCCGCGCGGCGATTCGATGTTCACGAGGATACCGATCGGCCGTTGCAGGCCGCGTCGCGCTTCGACTCGGTCGAGCAATCGGGCCAGTTCGTGGATCTCGCTGTCGCGCTCGACCATTGGCAGGTTGACCGTGTCGAGGCTCGGGTGCGCTATCGCTTCGACATCGGCTTCGAAATGGCGCGTCGTGCTGGCATTGATCCTGACGATCAGTCGCTTGCCGGCGGTCCTGAGGTCTGGCGCGCTGAGAAATTGGGCCAGCGCGGCTCTCGCGTCGGCCTTGCGGCTCTCCTCAACCGCATCCTCGAGGTCAAAGGACAGGCCGTCGGCGTCGCTGGCGAGCGCCTTTTGGAAAAAGTCGGCACGGCTGGCGGGGACAAACAGTTTGCTGCGCATGGGTCGATGACTTGGCTGACGGGAACGCAAAGCATAGCTGACCTCGACGATTCGGCTGCGCCGGCACCGCTTGACGCTGCCCTCGGCCCTGCCTATATTCGATCGCCTGCCAAGCGGGGTGGCGTTCAGGGAGAGATCGACGATGTTTGCAGCAAAGTGGGCCGGGTGCCGTGCCGGTCTGATCGCAACCTTGGGTACGGCCCTGATGTTCCACGCGATGACTGGGGCCACTCAACCGGTGGACGCGCCCCCCCAGATCCGGATGGTTGTCCCGTTTGCGCCCGGCGCGAGCAACGATCTGTTCGCGCGGGCACTTGCCTCACGGCTGGCCCAGCGATTCAACAACACGATCACGGTCGACAACCGGCCTGGTGCTGGTGGCGTGATCGGCGCTGAGCAGGTGATGCGCTCGGCTCCCGACGGCGCCAACCTGTTGTTTTCGTCCAGCGCGATCACGTCCAACGCGGCGGTGCAGGCAAAGCTTCCCTATGATCCTCTGGCCGACGTGGCGCCGGTCGCGCTGGTGGCGACCAGCGGGCTCGTGATGGTGGTGCCGATCGGTTCACCGCATCAGAGCTTTGAGCAATTGCTGAAGGCCATTCGTGCCTCGAAAGGGCAGATGACCTATGCGTCATCGGGTGTCGGCTCGATCAACCACGTCAGCACCGAACTGATGCACGCGATGGCGGGGACTGCGGGAGTACATGTGCCCTACAAGGGCATCAGCCAGGTGATGGTCGACATGGTGGCGGGGCGAGTCGATTACCTCCTGACCACGGTCGCGTCGTCGCGAGCCCAGGTCGATACGGGCAAGCTGCGCCCGCTGGCCGTTTCCTCGCCCGGTCGCAGCCCGTTCAGCCCGGACCTGCCGCCGATCGCCGACGCGGTGCCGGGTTATTCGGTCGAGATCTGGTGGGGCGTCTTCGCGCCTGCCCGAACCCCAGCGCCCCTCCTGGCAAGGCTCAACGCCGAGATTCGTGCGGTCACCGCTGAAGCCGAGATGCAGGCTCTGTTCGCCAAGGAAGCGGCGGTGGCCGGGACGCTCGACGTTCCAGCCTTCGTCCGGGTCTACCGAGACGAAATCGAGGTCTGGCGCAAGGTCGTGCGCGAACGCCAGATCAATCGCGACTGACGGACCGTCCCAGCGGCCCCTCTGCCCTCATCCAAGGACTTGACGATGATCTACGCTGTCAGTGGTGCCGAGGCGATGCCTCGCCGCAAGATGATGAAGTCGCCTGGCAACGGAGCGGAGCGCTGGCGCACCGAGTATTTCGGCCGCAACGGCACTGGGCAGTTTCTGTCCGAACCCCAAGCGTTTCTGATCGACATGCGCGAAAACGATGAGATTCTCCCGCATTTTCACGAGGTTGATCAGTTCCAGGTGTTCGTGGCGGGCGCCGGTACGGTCGGACGCGCGGGGGGCGATCCCGTGCCGCCGATCACTGTGCACTACGCCGATCGCTACACGGGCTATGGCCCGATCCTCGCAGGCCCGGGCGGCTCGGCCTACTTCACCTTGCGCGCACGCACCGATCCGGGTCCTGTTTACCTGCATCACCCCGGCTATCGCGAAAAGCTCAAGCCCTCGGCCAAGCGCCATTTCGCCCGTCAGACCTGGCTGAGTACGCCCGCCGTGCTACGGGCGCGTGCCCAGGTCACGACCGAAGCGGTCGCGGGCGATGCACAGGGGCATGGGCCCGGAGCGACGATGATTCGGGCCGGAGCGGGACTGGTCTTGAACAGCCCGGACCCCGTGGGTACCGGGGGCCTCTATCTGCTGGTGCTGCAGGGAAGCGTGGGGTATCGCGGACAGTCCTATCCGGAGTGGTCGGTGCTCTTCGCTGACGCGGCTGACGGCGCCTTGTCACTGACTGCTGGCGATCGCGGTGCCGAGGTGCTCGTGCTGCGCTTCGATTCACAGAACGACTGAGCCCGCAGCCGATCTATGGATCTCAAACGAAAGTCCTGGCAGCCTGGGGCCCGTGGCCCCCTGTCGGGTGTTCGCGTGATCGATCTCGCCCGTGTTGCGGCCGGCAACATGCTGAGCCTGCAGCTCGCTGATTTCGGTGCGGATGTGATCAAGTTCGAACCGTTCACGGGCGATACCTTGCGTGGCATGAAGATCGAGGGTGTCGAGACCTATTGGAAGGTCTACGCCCGCAACAAGCGCAGCGTCGCGCTCGATTTTCGCCGACCCGAGACGATCGATCTGATCCGCCGGCTGGTCGTTGATGCCGACATGCTCCTCGAGAATTTTCGCCCGGGTGTGATGGAGCAGATGGGGCTGTCGCCCGATGAGCTCCATCGGCTCAACCCGAGGCTGGTGATCGGTCGCATCTCAGGCTGGGGCCACGATGGCCCCTACCGGCACAAGCCTGGTTTCGGGACGCTGGCCGAGGGTTACTCGGGTTACGCATCGATCAGCGGATTCGGCGATCGCGAGCCGCTCCTGCCTTCGATCTTCCTCGCCGACATGACTACGGGCCTACATGGCGCTTTTGCGATGATGGTGGCGCTCTGGAATGTGCGGGTTAACGGTGGCGCTGGTCAGGTGGTGGAGCTGTCGCTCCTTGACTCGATGCTGTCGATCCTTGGACCCTTGCCGGCCAACTTCAAGCTGACGGGCAAGGTGAAACCTCGAACCGGCAGCCGGTCGACCACCAATTGCCCACGCAACGTTTACCAGACCCGCGACGGCAAGTGGATGGCGCTGTCGGCGTCCACTCAGCGCACGGCGGAGCGCCTGTTTCGGGTCATCGGGCGAGAGGACATGATCGCCGACCCGCGCTTCGATTCGAATTCATCGCGCTTGCGCCATGTCACTGAAGTCGATGAGATCGTGGGCGGCTTTATCCGAGAACGCACGCTCGAGGAGAATCTCGAGCTGTTCGACCGCGAGGAGATCACTGTTGGCCCGGTCTATGATTCAGCCGATCTGGCCCACGACCCCTATATCATCGAGCGAGAGGCGATCGCCGAGTACGAAGATCCGGAAGTGGGTTTCGTGCCGATGCATGCGGTCACCGCCCGGATGAGCGCAACGCCCGGCGTCATGAGGCGCCCTGCGCCGGCGGTGGGCGAGCACACCCGCGAGGTGATCGAGCCGCTGGTGGGCCCTGATGCCTATCAGGCGCTGATCGACTCAGGGGTCCTCGCCGAGGCCCGTCCGCCCAAGGCCCGTTGACCGAATTCTCCGCCAACCCGTCAAAGGAAGTTTCTGTATGGCCATCGCCGGTTTTCCGATCAAGTCGCCAGGCGCTTGGCGCGGCCCTGAGATCGACTGGAAGAAGGAAGGGCTGCATGTGCTCGACGATGCCGAGATCGCCGAGATCGACCGTGCTCTCGCCCATCTGAACGCGCTGGGTCGGCTCGACCTTCCGGCCATTACGCCCGAGACGTTTCCGCTCGACCGGATGGCGCGTTTCATGCGTGCGCTGCCGTCGCGCCTGGCCGATGGGGTTGGATTTCTGATGCTGCGTGGCTTGCCGCGTCGTCGCTACAGCGACGATGACATGCTGAGGATCTATGCTGGGCTGGGCTCTTACATCAGCGCCCCCATGGTGCAGTCTTATCTGGGCGATCTGATCGGGCATGTGGTCGATGTGAGCGATGTCGAGCCAAAGTCGCGCGGCTACCGCAAAGGTGGCGGCCAGCTCATGCATACCGATTCCTGCGACATCATCGGACTGATGTGCTTGCGGACCGCGCTTTCCGGCGGTGACAGCCGGATCTCGAGTGCCCTGGCGGTGTTCAACGAGATCGCCGAGAAGCGACCTGACGTATTCGAGATCCTCGAGCGCGGGTTGTGGCTCAAGCGTGCTGACGAGGATGGCCGGCATGCGACCAGTACCTACAGCGCAGCCCGGGTGCCCTTCATCTCTCGGCAAGACGGCCGTGTCATCTGCTATCTCCCGACGGGTTATGCCCGGCTCTGCGAAAAGAGTGGCCAGCGCCCGTACACGCCGGAGGAGTCCGAGGCGCTGTATCACGTCCGCAAGGTCGCAGCCTCGCCAGAGTTCTATCTCGACATGGGCTTTGCCGAAGGCGACATCCAGTTCCTCAACAACCGGATGATCGTTCACGGTCGAACCGACTATAAGGATGCGCAGCCCATTCACGAGCGGCGCCACCTGCTCCGGATGTGGATGTCGGTTGCGCAATGGGCGCCGATGCCTGAGGCGCAGATCTTCCACACC
>CAZAVT010000009.1:13222-16054 GCA_964488395.1 uncultured Burkholderiaceae bacterium
CATCGGCTTTGGGCGCGCAACCGGGTGGCCTTTTCGGAGTTTCCCTCCGAGCATGATGCCCGGCTCGAGCGGCTGCGGGTCGAGGGATCGGCCATGGTCGATTGAGACAGAGGCAAAACGGATCCGTAATGGGTGCATCGAAGATTTATTGGGATTGACGGTGTGTCGAGATTCGTTTGGGATCCATTTTGGATCTGACTGGTGCTGGGAGTCTTTTGCCGAATCTGTCCATCAAAGATGTCCCCGAGGCTTGGGCCGAGGCCTGTTGCGCGTGCGGGTCACGAGTCGATCGACGAGCTGATCGGGTTGCTGAGGGCGGCTGAGCCGGCGACCGGTCGATCCTATCGTTCGAGCGCCAGGATTGTGCGACAGGACAGGGACAGCCGATGACGGTGGTCCTGCGGGTGGCCGAGCCGCCCGCGCGCCTGCGAGCGAGGCCGCCGCTGGTGGTCGATTGCAGCGCGCTTGCGGCCATTGTTTTCCAGGAACCAGGTTTCAAGGAGGCGGCCTACCTCTGGCTCGCCGAGCAGCTCCGCTGCCCGCTCGTCACCTTTGACGAGCGGCTGGGGCGAGCGGCCACGCGGCACCTGGCGGGGCTGGGCGATTCGCCTGATTGAGCGCTCGATCCCCCTTGTGTCTCGAGGTGAGCTCAGATGCTTGCTCTTCGGGGCTTGTCAGCCCCGAAGCCTTGGAGGAGAATTCGTCCTTAGTCTACCTACCGGTAGGTAGGTCAAGTCTACTGCTCTCACCAACCTGGAGATTCCTGATGAACACAGCCGTGGCTCAGGCAGTCGCCTCGCGTCGCGAGGACGACTATCGTATCGATGCCTTGCCCGCGATCGACATGGATAGCATTCCCGTCAAGGCGCCAGCCGATGATGTCGAGCGGTTGGCTGGTGCGCGCCAGTTCAAGGAAGGCGACGCGCTACCTGCGGAATACCGGGAGCTTCTCGTCAAGCTGATCTACAACCATGCAGAGATCCTCGACTCCAAGCCCTACCGCGACATGATCGATGCGCAGTGGGAAGTGGCCAAGCGAGAGGCGCCGACGCTCAAGGACCTCGCGATGATGGCGCGCTTCAATTACGAGGAGTTCAACCACGGGTACATCTTCTCGAACATCCTGCGCGGGCTCGGTGTGAGCTTCGAAAAATTCGAATTGCGTCAGTACCTGTTCGAGTACCCGAAGCAAACCTGGATGGATCTCGCCTTCCACCACTTTCTCGCCTCCAAGGTCGGGGTGATGCAGATCGCCGAGTGGGCCGATTCGAGTTACGAACCGGTTGCCCAGGTCGTGCCCCGGGTGTTTCGGGAAGAGCGTGGGCATGCCGGGATGGGTTACATCCACCTTCAGCAGTGTCTGGTGAACGATGAGGCACGGGCGCTCGCGCAGGAGCGACTCAAGATCTGGTGGCCGATGGCCCTCGACATGTTCGGTAACAGCCATTCGGCGCGCAATCGTCGGTATCGAGCCTGGGGCTTGAAGAAACACACCAACGAGGATCTGCGCGACGCCTTCATTGCCAATACCGTCCCGCAGGTCGAGGCGCTGGGTCTCAAGCTCCCCGATCATCAGGCCAATCGTCGTTACCTTTGAGCGCCGTGACAGCAACCGGGTGGGCCGATGCCCGCCTGCCCGCGCTGATCGGGTTGATCGCTGGCTGCACGGTCGAACGAATCGCCGTCGACGACTCGGTGACCGTGTATCTGCGGGCCGCTGATCGGGCCCTGCAGCTGCGATTCGATACGGCCGCGAGCCTTCAGGACGGTGATGGGCCGGGTGTTCCGCATCGACTCTCGCCGGACACCGATCCAGGATCGGTGGCACCCCTGTTGCGCTGGCTTCATCGGCGCATCGATCGGGTCGATCTTGCCGCCGACGGTGCCCTCGAGTTGCGGGTTCGCTCGGCGGTCCTGACCCTTTGGCCGGATGAGCACCAGCTCTCCTGGACCCTGCGCGGATCGACCGGTGAGCAGGTATCCTGTGTCGCGGACGGCAAGGTGTTATGGGGGTGATCGTGATGAGAGCAGCGCGCCAGGGGCGCCCGGCGGTCGAGCCAACCCAGGAGCCCGCCAGGCTCCAGGAGGTGCTCGATGTCGCCGGACGGCTCTTCAACGAGAAGGGTTACCGCGCGACCTCGCTCGCCGAGATCGGCGAGGCGCTGGGCATGAACAAGGCCTCGCTCTACTACTACGTGCGGTCCAAGGAAGATCTCGTCAGAAAGCTCATTGTTCGCGCCTCGGGTCGCTTGCGCAATGTAGCCCGCGACCCTCAGCTCGATGCGCTGCCAGCGGATCAGGCGCTCGAGCGCCTGGTCCGTGAGCATTGTGCGGTGCTGCTCGAGTTCCCCAACGAGATCGGTCTGCTGGTTCAGCAGCGTCGCTTCATCGAACCCCAGGCGCTGGGCGATCTCACTGAGCGCGAGCGGGTGTACGTGGCGCATGTCCGGGGGGTCGTGGCCCGAGGCGTGAGCGAAGGGCTGTTTCGGTCGGTCGATCCCGGCATGGCCACCCAGATGATGCTCGACACGATCAATGGGCTGCTCCGCTGGTATCGGCCGGGGGGGCGGCGCACGGCGGCTGCTGCGATCGATGAGGTCTGGAGCTTCATCCGTGGAGCCCTGCGATTGGAGTCAACAGCCCGCCGGACGGCGCGCCGATGAGCCGAGTGAGCGCTCCTACCGACGGCGTGCCCGGTACTGTCGGTCGATTCGAGAGGCTGTGCGAGAGCATCGAACGGGCCTGGCGGCTGTCGGACTTCCATCGTCGCCATTGGCTCGAGCGCGGCGTACCCCAGGGCTGGGTGCCGACGCACCCTGACGAGCTCGAACG
>CAZAVT010000009.1:16064-21977 GCA_964488395.1 uncultured Burkholderiaceae bacterium
GACCTGCTCGCCGCGCAGCGCCGCGATCCCCCCTGGGGGGGCAATCTGTGCGTTGGCGAGCGCGAGATCGCTCAGGTACATCTGACAACCGGCACGTCCGGGATCGGGCAGGAACGTTATGCCATGTCGGCTGCCGATGTCGCAGTGATGGGCAGTTCCTGGCAGCGCCAGTATGAGGCGATCGGTCTCGAGCGCGGCGATATCGCGTTGCTGACGATCCCAGTCGCTTTTTTCTGCGCGGGGCTGTCGGCGCTCGAAGGCGCCAGGATTCATGGACTGGTGCCGGTGCTCACCGGGGTCGCGTCCAAGGAGCTCATGCTCGAGCTGCTCGCCGAGCAGCGGGTTTCTTACCTCTACGGGATCGAAAGCCTGTTGCTGCAGCTGGCCAATCTGGCTCGCGAACGCGGACTGGCGAGACGCCTGGGCCATGAGCTCAAAGGCATCCAGAGCGTGGGCATTTCGCCGCAGTTGATCGAGGCCGCCCGTGAAGTGTTTGGTGCTCCGGTGTTTGAGGTCTATGGCTGTACTCAGGCGGCTGCGCGCGTGGCCAATACTTGCGCACTTGGCGTCGAACGCGGATCCAATCATTTTCACGAGGAGCACCTCTACATCGAGACGCGCGACCCGCAGACCGGTCGCCTGATCGACGAGGGAGAGGCGGAGCTGATCATCTCGACCCCTTACCGACAGGCCAGTCCGGTGATCCGCTTTGCCATGCGCGACAAGTTGAGCCTGGTACCGGCGCACGCCTGTGCCTGCCATTCACCGATGCCAGGCTTTGTTCCTGGATCGATCGGACGGCTCGATTCCATGATCAAGATTCGAGGCGTCAATCTCTGGCCCCAGCAGGTCGAGCAGTTACTGCTTGCCTGTCCGGGGGTCGAGGACTTCCGTGCCGAGGTTGGCAAGGCGGCCGACGGTGCTGATGAGCTCTTGCTGCGGGTTGCCCCGATCGGAGCCTTGCCCGCCGAGGGGCTGGCCGAGCGTGTGGCCGGGTTGGTTCGCGAGAAGACCATGGTGAGGCCAAGAGTCTTGATCGAGTCAGCGCTGGGCGACACCACCGGGGCCTACAAGGTGCGGCGCTGGATCGATCGTCGTCGGAGCGCGGCATGACCGACGCCCCCCTGATCGAGTTCCGCGGTGTCGACAAGTCCTTTCAGGTCGAGTCAGCCGTGCGTCCGGCCGTCGAGGCGATCGAACTTGCCGTCGCGAGCGGTGAGGTGGTGACGCTCGTCGGGCCGTCGGGCTGTGGCAAGTCGACCCTGCTCAACATGGCGGCTGGTCTGTTCGAGCCGACCCATGGCGAGGTGCGTTACGCCGGAGTGCCGGTGCAGGGGCTCAATCGCAAGGTCGGCTACATGAGCCAGCAGGACCACTTGTTACCGTGGCGTTCGGTGCTCGACAACATCGCGCTGCCCCTGGAGGTCCGTGGTCTCGATCGCCGTACCCGAGAGTCTCGCGCGCGAGAGCTGGTCGCGCTGGTGGGACTGGAGGGGTTCGAGGCGTACTACCCGTCGCAAGTTTCCGGTGGCATGCGCAAGCGCTGCGCGCTGGCGCGCTTGCTCGCGCAAGACCCCGAGACCCTGTTGATGGACGAACCCTTTGGCGCGCTCGACGCCCAGCTTCGCTTGGCCCTTCAGATCGAATTGCTGAAGCTGGTCCGGGCGCTCGGCAAAACGGTCCTCTTCGTGACCCATGACCTCGATGAAGCGATTGCGCTCGCCGACCGTTGCGCGGTCTTTGCCGGGCGACCTGGTCGGATCCTGAGCACGCTCGACATCCCGCTTGGTCGTGAGCGCGATCTGTTAAGCCTGCGCCTTGACCCGGCGTACGTGCAATTGACGCAGCAGTTGTGGCGCTTGATGACGCCCTCACTGGTGTCATCGTTGACGCCCGACCGGGAGGCCCGCCGATGAGCCGAGCGTCGGAGACCCGCTGGCTATACCTCGGGCGTGCACTTCTCGTGATCGCCGTGGTGGCACTCTGGCAGTTCGCCTCGGGTCGCTGGGTCAATCCCTTGTTCATCTCCAGTCCCGCTGACGTCATGAATCGCCTGGGAGCACTGGCCTCGAGCGGGAAGCTCGCCTTTCACGCCTCCTATACGGCCTTGCATGCCCTCGCGGGTTTTGCGCTTGGCGCCATGGCCGGCGTGAGTGTGGGCATCGTACTGGGTCGGCTCCACCGGCTGGCGCAGTTGCTCGATCCGTTTCTGATGGGCTTTTACAGCCTGCCCAAGATCGCGCTTGCGCCCCTTTTCATCCTCTGGTTCGGGGTCGGCACCGAGATGAAGGTGCTGTTTGTGGCAATGATCGTCTTCCTGCTGGTCTTTCTGAACACCTACACCGGTGTGCGGCAGGTCTCGCGCGAGCAGGTGACGATCCTCCGATTGATGGGGGCGACCGAGGCGCAGATCCTGCGCAAGGTGGTCTTCCCATCGGCGATCACCTGGATGTTCACCGGCTTGCGCCTGTCGGTGCCCTATGCGCTGATTGGCGCGATCATGGGTGAGATGCTGGCGTCCAATCGGGGTCTCGGATACATCGTTGCTGATGCGACCGCTCAGTTCGATACGGCGGGTGCTTTCGCCGGGCTGACCGCGATTATCGTGATGGCGGTCTTGCTCAATGCCGCCGTGCGCTGGGCCGAGCAACGGGCCATGCCCTGGCGGCAGGCCGAATCGGATCGGGAGTTATCCCTTTGAACGATCGACCGTCGGTCGGGCCGCAGGACTGCCGTATGCCCCCGGCGCTCGTCGTGAGCGCGATCGAGCGGCGCGCCGAGCGGGTGCTTGAGTTCACCCTCGCTGCGCCAGACCCCTCGATTCGACTGCCCCGCTGGCAGCCCGGGGCCAGCATCCGTCTGCAACTCCCGAACGGACTCTCGCGCAGTTATTCGCTGATCGGTGAGCTCGATGGGTCGGCCTACCGCATCGCGGTGGCCCTCGACCCGGTAAGCCGTGGCGGCTCTCGGCTTCTCCATGAATCGATCGCGATCGGCGATCTCTTGCGGGCCGAGTCGCCGACCCACGCGTTTCGTCTCGTCGATGTCGCACCCTGCGTCTTCATTGCCGGTGGGATCGGCATCACGCCTTTCGTGTCGATGATTGAGCAGATGACGGCCCAGGCGCGGCCCTGGAGGCTGCTCTACGCCGTGCGCCATCGCGGCGACGCAGCCTATCTCGATCGCTTGGAAGCTTGGTCGCAGGTCGCTGCGGGCGCGGACGGTTCACTCTCGACTTGGTTCGATGACGAGCAGGGCGGCGCTTCGCCCGACCTGCCGGCCTATCTCGAAGCCGTGCCGCCTGATTGGCACCTCTACGCCTGCGGCCCGGTAACGATGCTTGAGGCCTTCCTGGAGGCTACCCGCGGCCGCCCGATCGCGCAGGTGCACCTCGAGTATTTCCGTACCGAGGCAGTCGCGGGGAGCGACCACGGCTTCGTGGTCGACCTCGCGCGCACCGGTCGGCGTGTCCAGGTTCCCGCAGGCAACTCGATACTCGATGCCCTCATGATGGAGGGTATCGATGCGCCCTACTCGTGCTATGAGGGCCTGTGCGGCACCTGCGAAACGCGCGTCCTCGAGGGCGTGCCCGAGCATCGCGATCAACTCCTCACCGACAAGGCCCGTGCGTCCAATCAGACGGTGATCATCTGCCGCTCCGGCAGTCTCACCCCACGGTTGGTGCTCGATCTGTGATGCCCGATGGGCTGTGCGGGTGCGGGGTTTTCGGTCTTGACAAGCGCGGGTGGATCGCCGACATTTTGACCTAACGATAGGTAGGTCCCACGAGACCTTGCCACGACTGCCTGCTCCGGGTCGACGACTCACCGGAATCCAAGGAGGAGATCATGAATAAGCGGATCATCACGCTATCCCTTGCAGCGGCCCTTTGTGCTGCTGCGCCAGTCCAGGCCCAACTCCGGCATGAGGTCACCCAGGTGGTGGCGACTGTGTCCTTTGCGTTCCTGCCCGTCTACGTGGCGCAGCACATGGGCTACTTCGAAGCCGAAGGCGTCGACCTCAAGACCGTGACCGCCTCGACCGCGCAGGCCGGACTCGCCGCGGTCGCCAAGGGCCCTGCCGCCTACTATCTGTCGACGCCGGTTGCCGGTGCGCGGGCTGCTGCCCAGGGCGCGCCGATGCTCAATTGCGGGGCGTTGATGACGCAGAATCCGACCAACATCGTGGTCTCTGCGGCGGTCGCCAAGAAATTCAATCTTCAAGATCCATCGTCCTTGCCGATGGCCCGCCGCATCGAGATGCTCAAAGGTCTTCGCCTGGCAGCGCATACGCCGGGTTCATCGCCGGACCTGACGCTGCGCTACCTGGCACGCCAGAGCGGTCTGGACTCCGAGCGCGACATGCAGGTGCTGCCGATTGTGCAGAACGCGATTCTCGCGGCACTCGAGAACAACCGGATCGATGGATTTGCCTATTCATCGCCGCTTGCCGATCAGGCCATCGTCAAGTATGGCGCCCGCCGGCTGATCTCGATGGCCGGTGGCGAATATCCACCACTTGCAGGGCAGCTCTCGATCACGATGGTCTGCAACAAGGAGTGGGTGGAGAAGCAGACCGAGGCGGCGGCGGCGACGCTGAGAGCGGTCTGGCGCGCGATGCGGCTGATGCAGAGCGATCCTGCCCAGGCTCGTGCGGCGGCTCGCAAGGCCTTCTCCGGGATGGAGGATGCCGTTTTTGACGCAGCCTTCGACACCAATCTCAAGGCCTTTCCTGATTCACCCCGAATCAGCGTTGCCCAAATGAACGAGGCGCTCGAATATCACACCGCGACCGGTGGCACACCGATCACCGTGAAGGTCGAGGACACGTTCAGTAATCGGGCCGTTGATCTCGCAGCGCAATCGATGAAATAGGCGAGGCGCTGGCGCTATCAGAGCCCGTCGATCCGCCGCGTCACCGCCCGGCCTTCCTTCAAGAGGTGTTCAATCAGGCGGGCGAGTGCGCTTGCAGCTCGTGGAACTTGTGCGCTCGTCAGGTAGTACCGTGAATCATCGATGGGGCAATGGCCCAGAGGCGCCTGCAGCACGCCACGGTCGAGGTCATCCATGATCAGCGAGTAGGGCAGCAGCGCTAAGCCGAGTCCTTCCATCATGGCCTGCACCGCCAGATAGGTCTGCTCGACATCGAGATAGCGGGCCTTGGCGAGATTCACTCCCCAGCGTCTGGACCAGGACGCCCAGCCCCGAGGCTCACCCGCGACCCGGATGAGACGGGCTTGTGGGAGCAGCTGACTCGCACGGCTTGACAGTGTGCGGCTGCGCGTGGCGCGCAGCTCGAGCGATGCGCGAGCCACTGGGATCGAATGTTCCGCAAAGAGCGCGCGACTCGCGATCTGTCTGGGCGGCCGATCGAATCGGCGGATGGCGAGATCGTAAAGACCGAGGCCGAAGTCCGGTGCAGCGACCGAGCTCGTCAGACTGACCTCGATGGAGGGTTGTTCCCGCTGAAAGCCCGATAGTCGCGCGATCAGCCATCGTACCGAAAAGGCGGGTGGCGCGTTGACCCGTAGCCGCAAAGTCCGCTCACCGCGCTCGCGAACCCGTGCGGTCGCTGCGGCGATCCGCAAGAGTGAAGCCGTCACCTCATCGCGCAGCGCCATCCCGGCACTGGTCAGCCTCACCTGGCGATGGCCACGATCGAAGAGCAGCACGCCGAGATGAGCCTCAAGAAGAGCGACCTGTCGACTGATGGCGCCGTGCGTCACTGCAAGTTCGTGGGCTGCAAGCGAAAAGCTCTCGTGCCGCGCCGCACTCTCGAAGGCGCGCAAAGCTCGCAGCGGCGGGAGAACAATCTTCATGGGCCGCAGTGTGAACTTTACTCACACAAGAGGCAGGAAAATCGTTTGAGTCATCCCGCGAGTTACCCCGAGATCGAAAAAAAGGAGTCAAGGAG
>CAZAVT010000010.1:0-2105 GCA_964488395.1 uncultured Burkholderiaceae bacterium
TCAGCATCCGGTTCAGATAGGTGCCGTGCGTGCAGGAGATGTAATCGAGCTTGCCAGTGGCCTCCAGCCGTTGCGCGATCTCGGCCCAATCGGTCGGCCCCAGACCTCCCGCCATGCCGTCGTCACTGTTGATGCGGATCCCGACGATGGCATCCGGACCCGTTTCGGCGCGGGTTGCCTCGACGATGCGCATCACGATCCGCATACGGTTCTCCAGCGATCCGCCGTAGTCGTCGGTGCGGTGGTTGGTGGCGGGCGACAGGAATTGGTTGAGTAGGTAGCCGTGCGAGGTTGCGGCGATCTCCACGCCGTCCAGGTCGCCTTCGATCGCGTGTCGCGCCGTCAGCCGGTAGCCCTCGACGATCTCGTCGATATCCTCGAGCGTCATCACCTTGGGCATCTCGCGATACACCGAACAGGGGATGGCCGAGGGCGCCCAGACGGGCACTTTACTGGTCACGCTGTGGGTCTGGCGGCCCCTATGCCAGGGCTGAGCAAGAATCTTGGTGCCGTGGTTATGAACTGCAGCGGCGATGCGGCGAAACTGCGGCACCATGCGAGGGTCGAAGGCGAAGGCCTTGCCAGGGTAGGGCTGCGTGGTCTCGTGGACGGCCATCGCTTCCATCGTGATCACCGCGACGCCTCCCTTGGCGCGTTCGACGTAGTAGTCGACGTGGGCGTCGGTGAACAGGTGGTCCTTGACGAGCAGCGTGGCGTGACTGGTCATCCAGACGCGATTCTTGGTTTCGTGGCGGCCCAGTCGTCCGGGGCTCAGCAGTCGGGGAAACAGGGTCGCAGGCGTCAAGGGAGTCCTCCTAGCGGGTTCTTGGGGCCGGTGAGCCGGCTTCGAGACGGATACAGCGGGCCTGCCAGTCCGCGGTCGGGCGGCGGGCATCGGGATGGTGCGGCCCGATCGCTGCTGCGACCGGATGGGGAGATGGGAGCGTTGCCGAGCAGTCGCTGATCGCCCTGGGGCAACGAGGCGCGAAGGGGCAGCCCGGCGGGGCCGCCAGCGGACTCGGAATTTCGCCCTGCAGCCGGATCCGGGCGCTTGCCTGTCCAGGATCGAGCGGCAGACGTGCCGAGAGCAGCGCCTGCGTATAAGGGTGGGCGGGCGCGCGCAAGACCGCCTCGATCGGACCCGATTCGAGTTCGCAGCCTAGGTAGAGCACCACGATCCGGTCGCACAGGGCCTGAACCGATTCAAGATCGTGCGAGATCAGCAGCATCGCGACGCCGGTCTCGCGGCGTAGGCGATCGAGTAGTCCCAGGATGTCCGCACGGACCGACACATCGAGCGAGGAGGTGGGTTCGTCGAGGACCAGGAGGTCCGGCTCGGTGGCGAGCGCTCGGGCGATGCACACCCGCTGCAATTGGCCGCCCGAGAGTTGAGCGGGATAGCGGTCGAGCATCGCCGCTCCGAGTTGGACCCGCTCGGCCAAGGCGAGTGCGCGCTCGCGCCGTTCGGCCGGACTGCAGGGCCGATGGAGCAGCAGTGGCTCCTCAAGCAGTCGACCAATCGTATGGCGAGGATTGAGCGCTCCCCAGGGATCCTGAAAGACCATCTGCAGACGAGCGCGCAACCGCCGCATCTCGGCCACGGGGACGCTCGCGAGATTGGTCCCCTCGAAGCGGACCTCGCCGCGGGTCGGCGCAAGCAAGTTGAGTGCGAGCCTTGCGATCGTCGACTTGCCAGAGCCACTCTCGCCAACCAAGCCCACGGCCTCGCCACGGCCGATTGAAAGCGTCACGTCACGGACAGCGACCAGCGTCTGTTGTCGACCGACCTCGAAGGCCCGCCAGACGCGGTCGAGTTCGAGGAGCGGCGTGACCGTTTGGGCCGATGGGGTGTCGGTCATGGGCGCGTTCCGATCATCCGCTCGGCCTTGCCCCCGTTGTCCCCAACATGGTGGCAGCGGACCTGGTGCAGCGCCGAGACGGCGCTGGCAGGCCGAGCACCGGGCGCCTGCCGGCATTGATCGTCGGCCCGATCGCAGCGCTCGCGGTAGACACAGTCGGGGCGGCGGGTGAAGAGGTCGGGCGGCGATGCGGGCAGGCGGCTGGGGTCTCCCAGGCGCGCCGATGAGGCCGCGATCAGCTTGCGG
>CAZAVT010000010.1:2115-3786 GCA_964488395.1 uncultured Burkholderiaceae bacterium
GGGGGGGGGGGGGGGGCGGGGGGGGCGAATCCCTCGCCGACCGGTCCGCTCTCGAGGACCTGGCCTGCGAACATCACCGCCATGTCCTCGCAGTATTGGGCGACGATGCCCAGGTCGTGGGTAATGATCAGCGCCGCTGCGCCGCTTGCGCGCACCCGGTCACGCAGGAGATCGAGAACCTGAGCCTGAACCGTGAGGTCCAGGCCGGTCGTTGGCTCATCCGCGATCACCAGGCTGGGCTGGTTGATCAGCGCGAGCGCGATCACGACGCGTTGCGCCATTCCACCCGAGAGCTCATGCGGCCATGCCCGATAGCGGCGCTCCGGATCGGGGATGCCCACGGCGGCGAGCATCTCGATCGCACGGCGTCTCGCCTGATCCCGGCTGATCGACTGATGAGCTCGCAGCAGGCGGACCAGTTGGTCGCCGATCCGAGTGACAGGCTCAAGCGCCGCACGAGGGTTTTGCGCGACGTAGCCGATCCTGCTGCCACGAACCGCGTCGAGCTCCCGATGGGATCGCCCGAGCAATTCTTCACCATCGAAACGGATGCTCCCGGCCCGAAGGGTCGCATCGGCGGGCAGCATGCCGATCACCGAGGTGGCGGTCATTGACTTGCCAGCGCCGGTTTCCCCGATCAGGCCGAGCACGCGGCCCTTTGCCAGCCGCAGACTCACCCCGTCCAGGACCCGCGCGTGACGGACCGATCCGTCGCTCTGGCGCGAGCCAAACTCGACCGTCAGATGGTCGATCTCGAGGAGGTTCATCGACGGGTCCTCCGCCGGCCCAGCCAGTCCTGGATGCCATCTCCTGCGAGGTTGAGTCCGAAGACCAATGACACAAGTGCAAGACCGGGAAAGAGCGCGACCCACCACTCCCCGGTCACCATGTACTCGGCACCCTGCCGGATCATGGCGCCCCACTCTGGCGTGGGCTGCTGGATGCCGACACCCACGAAGGCGAGCGTCGCGCTGACCCTGACCGCCCAGGCCATCCGCACAGAGACCTGCGCGAGCGTCCCTGAAAGGGCGTTCGGGAGCAGGTGGACAAACAGGATCCTGCGGGTGCTGTTGCCAATCGCTCGGGCTGATTCGACCATCGTGCTGCCCCGCAGTGCGAGCACTTCGGCCCGAACCACCCGGGCGAACACCGGGGCATCAAGGAGCCCGATCACGAGGATCACATTGACCAGCGATTGTCCGGTCGCAGCCACGATGGCGAGCGCGAGAATGATCGATGGAAAGACCCGCAACAGGTCCATCGTTCTCAGGAGGACCTCGTCGATCCAGCCACCACGGAAACCCGCCCACAAGCCCACTGGCAGGCCGATCACGAGACTGATGCTGACGGCGGGGAGCGCGATGCCGAAGGCATAACGGGCGCCGTGGATCAACCGCGAGAGGATGTCCATCCCATTGCCGTCGGTGCCCATCAAAAACTGCGCGTCCGGGCCGGTCAGCACCTTGTCGGCGTAGGCTGCGATCGGATCGTGTGGCGCGATCCATGGCGCAAACACCGCGAGGAGCGCATGGGTGAGCACGATCAGCAAGCCGATCGTGACGCTGGGGAAATCCCGGCCCACCGAGCGCAGCACCGCCAGTGCCTTCATCGTACGCTCCGGCCTCTCGGTTCGAGCAGCCATACCGCGAGGTCGATCACCAGAAACACCAG
>CAZAVT010000010.1:3796-21702 GCA_964488395.1 uncultured Burkholderiaceae bacterium
CCGCGAAATCGCCGTTGAGGATCGACTGCAATCCCCATTGTCCGATACCGCCCCAGGAGAAGATCAGTTCGATCAACGACGACGTGCCCAGCAGCCCGATGATCTCGGTGCCGATGAAGGTGATCACCGGCACCAGGCTGTTGCGAAGCACCATACGCTGCACCCGCCGTTCGCCGAGGCCGCTGGCCCGGGCATAGCGGATGAACTCGCTGTCCAGCACCTCGGCGCCGATCGCACGGGCCTGCTTCATGATCGGCGCGCAGGCGATGACCGCGATCGTGCAGACCGGCAAGATCAAGTGGGAGAGGGCCGAGCGAGCGCTCGACCACTTCGCCGCGAGCAAGCCGTCGATCAGGTAGCTTCCGGTGATCAGGTCGGGTCGGTCCACAGCGGCGCTGATCCGACCCATGGGCGCCGGAGCCAGCCCCAGGAAATAGAAGAACAGCAGGATCGCGATGAGGCCAAGCCAGTAGGTCGGTACAGAAAAACCAGCGAGTGAAATGGCGCGTACGACCTGGTCAAACAGGCTGCCGCGCCGAGCCGCCGCTCTCAGGCCCACCGGTATGGCGACGAGGGCGCCGATTGCCACGCCCCACAGCAGGAGTTCGAGCGTGATCAGCAATCGACCCCGGATCTCGTCGAGAACCCGACTGCTCGACAGCCAGGAGGTGCCAAGATCGCCTTGCAGAACACCGCCCAGATAGATGCCGAATTGCACAAGCAGCGGCCGGTCCAACCCCAGGTCCGTCCGGATCGCAGCCAATTCGGCGGCGGTGGCCGTTGGGCCAGCCAGTAGCGCGACCGGGTCTTGACCACCGATACGCACCAGCATGAAGGTGACGAAGAGCACCCCCACCACCAGCGGGATCGAGACAATCAGGCGACGCAGCAGGAAACCGGAAAAGCCTCTGTTCATGATGCTCGGGCGTCAGTGACAGCCGCTCGCTGAACCTGCCATGGGGGGGTGCCCGAGCCCGGGCACCCGAGAGTCAGATGCCCCGCCGGGCCGCTCGGCCGACTGCTGCTCAGCGCTTGCAGCTGAGCTCGCGCCAGCGCTCGTGATAGTCCGGTTGCCACACATAGCCGACGATGCAGGGTGCCATGGCTTCGAAGACACCCGGGTACATGGTCATGATCCAGGTCGAGTCGGCGGTATGGATGCGTTGGGCCTGCCGCACCAGGCGCTCACGCAAGACAGGATCCTGTTCGACCCGCGCCGCATCGACGATCCGGTCAAAGTCGCTGTTGCTGTAGTTGTTGCGATTCGAGGCTCCCTGGCTGTGTGCGTTGAGGAAGAGCGCATACACCGGATCGAGCACGATCGGGTTGTCCATGAAGGTGAAAAAGCCTAGATCGCGGCGGTTGATCGCGGTGCGCGAGCGCATGTCGGCGTCGGTGATCTTCTTTAGCGCCACCCGGATCCCGGCCTTGGCCATGCTGTCCTTGAGCTGGATGGACAGTGCTTCCTCGAACCAGAAGATGGCTGAGTATTCGAGCGTGATGTCGATGCCGTTCGGGTAGCCCGCTTCGGCGAGCAAGGCCTTGGCCTTGGCGAAATCGGTCTTGAAGGTCCAGGCCTCGTCGTCAGCGCCGGGAATGATCGGCGGTACGATCGACATCGCCTGGGTGCCCATGCTCTCAAACACCGCCTTGTTGATCGCCTCGTAATCGGTAGCAAGCGCCATCGCCTGGCGCAATTTCGGATTGTCAAAGGGCTTGATCGTCGGATTGAGCCGGGCACTGGCGTGTCCGGTTCCCACATCACCCTCGACCTTGACGCGCTTGTCCTTCTTCAGTTCGACGATCTGTTTCTGGGTCAGTTCCTCGGTCCATTGCACCTGACCGGTTCTCAGCAGCGTGAAGCGCGTACCGGCGTTGGGTACCTCGCGGTAGACCACACGCTCGTAGTAGGGCTTGGGGCCGAAGTAATTCGGGTTGGCAACGAAGATGGCCTCCTCGCCGGACTTGAGCGACTGAAGGTGATAGGCGCCGAATCCCGCAGTGTTGCGGTCGATCCACTTGAGCGCCCAGGGGTCGTCAGCGGCGGCGTACTTCTTGACTTCGGTTGAGTCGTAAATGCTGGGCGTGTAGAGCGTGAGTGCCGGCAGGAAGATCCGGCTCGGTTGCTCCAGGATGAAGCGGACCGTGTAACGGTCGACGGCTTCGACTTTATCGACGCTAGCGACCCGGGCGATGAAGGCCCCGGTGCGTTTTTGAGCCAGCGACTTTTCCCAACCCCAGACCACATCGGCGGAGGTCATCTCGTTGCCGAAGGGACTGCGAACCCCTTGCCGCAGTTTGAAGGTCCAGGTCTTGCCGTCTGGCGAAACCGACCAGCTCTCCGCGAGGTGTGGCTGGATGTCCGAGGGATCGATCTCGAGCCGCCCGGTGCTGGGGTTCTTTTTGTAGCCGTAGCGGGTCAGGCCTTCGTAGGTCTGGACCACCACGTTCTGGGTGTTCGGCTTCAAGGCATCCCCGTCGAAGCCGCCCGGCGTGCGGGTGGCGGCGATCACCAGAGTATTGGCACTCACCAGCGGGGCAGCGCTCAGCAAGGTCGCAGCGCAGGCGGCTCCAGCGAGGGCTGGCTTGATCCAGGCGAAGTGCCTCAGCATCGTTGTCATGGGTCGTCTCCCTTCAGTGGTCATGCCGGCTTGCGGCCGGTTCCGTACTCATTGGCGTTCCTGGCGCTCCCGCTTCAGAGCGACCCGGTCACCACAGGAACCCGCCAGGGTTCCCGGACTTCGTTCATCAGCTGCGTGATGGTGTATTCATGCGTGATGCGGCGGCCCAGCACGGGGTCTTCCATCTCGAAAGACCAGCGATCGCCAAAACCGAGCTCCTTCGCAAGCGCCACGATCGTGCCGCAGAAAACCACGAAGTCTCCCTTGGGCAGGACCGCGCGCTCCTCGAGGATCTTGAGGATGTCCGGCGGCGAGATGAACGCATCGACCCCGACATCCTGGTAGAGCCGGCCGTCGACGTGACTGCCGATCCGTCATCGATCCCAGTGCGCGGCGATTTCATCCCAGACCCAGAGCCGAGGTGCCAGCACGTTGGCGCAGGCCGCTTTGCTCCACAGAATACTCGCGCGCTCGAGGTCGCGATCCGTGTGGTCGCTGCCCACGCCGATGTAGAGACGGTCTGACTTGACAAGGACGATCTCGACCTCTCCGGAGGACCGGGGACCGTGTGCGCCGACCATGTCACTGGTGGTCAGCATGCTGGGGTCGATCGGGTAGATCCGTGGCGTCGGAATGTGGAGCGCGATCCTCACCCCGGCGGCGGCGACCTCTTCCTGGTGAGGCCGTGCCACGGCGGCGTCGCGAGTGGCGGATCCGAGGTTGTACATCCGCTCGACCTCAAATTCTCGCGGCGTCGCGCCGCCCTGGTGCTCGACAACCGCCCTGAAGCTGCGCATGGTGCTGGCCCCCATCCTCGATGATCAAGTGTCAAGAACGCCCGATCCCTGCTGGGACTCTCGTTGGCGGCATCCTGCTCGAACGCCGGCGATCGTATCATGCAGATCGAGCTTGTCGGCAGGGTCTTCCAGTCAGCGGTGAACCGATTCCGATCGCAGGCAACGGGACGCTGTCGTGAACGGGCGGCCGCAGCCGGTGGATTGGCGGTTCGGCGAGCCCGCTCTTATACTGGATCCAACCCGTAAGGATGTCTGGTCATGCTCCCCTGGTCCGCAGCACGCGCCGGTGATCCGGTTGATGCCATCGAAACACCCGCATTGGTCCTCGATCTCGAGGCCTTCGAGCGCAACATGGCGGCCATGGCGTCGGCGCTTGCGGGGACCGGGCTGCGCCTCAGACCCCACGCCAAAAGCCACAAGACGCCCGAAATCGCGCGCCGCCAGATCGCGGCCGGTGCGGTTGGCATCTGCTGCCAGAAAGTGAGCGAGGCGGCGGTGTTTGTGGAGGCGGGCATTACCGATGTGCTGGTGACCAACGAGGTCGTGGGTCGCTCAAGGCTCGACCGCCTTGCGCGGCTCGCGGGACGAGCCCGAATCGGCGTCCTGGTCGATCATGCCGAGCAGGTGTCGGCACTCGCCCGTGCGATCGGCGCGGCGGGTACTCAGATCGACGTCTACATCGAGCTGAATGTCGGCGGGCGCTGCGGTATCGCGCCCGGTGAGCCCGCGCTTGACCTCGCCCGACGGGTCGCGGCCGCTCCCGGATTGAGGCTCGTCGGCCTGCAGGTCTATCACGGGCCCGCGCAGCACATGCGCCGCCCGGAGGATCGGGCTGCTGCGATTGCTCGCGCGACTGAGATCGCGCGGGAGATGCGCCAGAGCCTCGAGTCCGAGGGGCTGGGTAGGCTGCGCATCACCGGAGCCGGTACTGGCACGTTTGGTCACGAAAGGGACTCCGGCGTCTTTGACGAGCTGCAGCCCGGCTCCTACATCTTCATGGATCGCGACTACGCTGATAATGCGGTTGGCGCGGGTGAGTTGCGCTTCGAGCATGCCCTTTTCATCAAGACCACTGTGATGAGTCGACCGACCGCGGATCGGGCCATCGTCGATGCCGGCCTCAAGGCCTCGAGTGTCGACAGCGGCCTGCCCACGATCTGGCAGGCCTCCGGGCTGCGCTACATCAAGGCCTCTGACGAGCATGGGGTGGTCGAGATTGGTGAGGGCGCCGGCAGCCCCGCGCTTGGGCAGTCGTTGTGGCTGGTTCCGGGCCACTGTGACCCCACGGTCAATCTCTACGACGAACTGGTCTGCGTGCGCGCCGGCCGAGTCGAGGCGGTCTGGCCGGTCAGTGCGCGCGGTGCATCGCTTTGAACAACAGCAGCAGGAGGAGACGACATGTCTAGAAAAATGAGAGTCAGGATGCTGTTCGCCGCGGTCCTGGGGATAAGCGTGAGCCAACCGGCGCTCGCGCAGGCCGACGCTGCGCAGGGATATCCGAACAAGCCCGTGCGGATCCTGCTGGGCTTCCCGCCGGGACAGGCGACCGATCTGCTTGCCCGCGCCGTTGCCACCGAACTCAGCAAGAACCTGGGACAAAACTTCGTGGTCGAAAACCGTCCGGGTGCGGCGGGCATCATCGCCACCGAGATGGCGGCGAAGTCCTTGCCCGACGGCTACACGCTGCTGGCCACTTCAAGCGGGCCGCTTGCGGTCAATCCGTCGCTCTACAGCAAGCTTCCCTATGACGTTTCTCGTGATCTCGCAATGGTCTCGGGCCTGGGGATCGTGCCCTACGCGGTGATCGTGCCGCCCGCCTCACCGATTCGTAACATCACCGACCTCATCGCTGCCGCCAAGGCCAATCCTGGCAAGCTCAACTACGCCTCCGGCGGCAGCGGCGTCACCAACCATCTCGCGACCGAGAGCTTCAAGCTTGCAGCGGGCGTCGATATCCAGCATGTGCCCTACAAGGGGGGGCCTGCGGGTGTGGCCGATGTGGTGGGTGGACGGATCGACGTGATGTTCGAGACCCTCGCGGGCACCCTGCCGCTGATCCGCGAGGCGCGCCTGCGTGCGATCGCAGTGTCGAGTGCCGCCCGCACCTCGGCCTTGCCGGATACCCCGACGATTGCCGAGAGCGGCGTACCAGGCTTTTCGGCCGTGCCCTGGGTTGCGATGGCGGCGCCGATCAAGGTGCCTTCGCCCATCATCAACAAGCTCAATGCCGAGATCAACAAGATCCTCAAGGGTCCAGAGATTGCTGCGCGCTATGCAGCGCTCGGGACCGAACCGATGGTCATGACGCCCGCCGAACTCGAGGCGTATCTCAAGTCAGAGACCGCTCAGTGGGCACAGGCTGTCAAAGCCTCCGGTGCCAAGGTTGACTGAGGACCCGGTTCCCGACCCCTTTCGATCGAGAGGCTTTGCGATGGATCGTCGAACTACACTTCTGCGTCTAGGCGCCCTGGCCGGTGTACCGCTTGTTGCACGGGCCCAGCCCGCATCCTGGCCAACCCGGCCAATCACCTTGGTCGTCGCTTTTGCCGCGGGCTCTTCGTCCGACACCCTGGCGCGGGTGATCTCTTCGCGCGCTGCCGCTGTATTGGGCGGACAGATTGTCATCGAGAACCGGCCCGGCGCCGGTGGCTTGATCGCGGTTCAACGGGTGGCGCGAGCAGCGCCCGACGGCTACACCCTTATGTGGGGCGGTGGCACTGCCATCACCCACGCGGTGATGCAGGCCAGCCCTGGCTATGAGGTCATGAAGGACTTTACCCAGATCGCGATGCTTGCCGAGCATCCCGCCGTGCTGGGTGTGCGGGCGGACCGTCCCTGGAAAACGGCACGGGACCTCTTCGAGGCCGCGCGCGCCGCCAAGGCCGCGCCCTTGCGCTACGGGTCAGGGGGGATCGGTACGCCCGCCCATATGGCCGCTGCGGCGATGTTGAAGCTGGTGGATGCCGAGGGCATCCATGTCCCTTACAAGGGGGCCAACGAAGCCACCCTGGCCGTTGAGCAGGGCGAGGTCGACTTCGCGTTTGCAATCAGCAATATCGCGTTGCCGCGACAGCAGGCGGGTCGGGTGCGGATCCTGGTCTCCGCGGGGTCGGTCCGGATGACGGCGCTGCCCGAGGTTCCGACGCTCGCTGAGACCCTGCCCCAGGGGCCGGTGGTGACCAGCGGCTCGTCGGTGATCGGACCGGCCGGTCTGCCGCCGGCTCTCGTTGATCGGATCGCCACAGCCTTTTCCGAGGTGATGACCCGCGATCAGGAACTGCGCAGCCGCATTGCCGCCGAGGGAGGCTCGATCGTGCTGGCGGGGCCGGCTGACTACCGCGCCGAGTGGCCCCGCGAGTTCAAGCGTCTGCAGGACCTCGTCGAACTCTCCGGTGTTCGCAATCCATGACCCTGGCTTCGCGAGCCTCAGCCTTTTTCGCCCAATACGACGCCCTCGGCGAGCGCCGCGCCGGCTCGGCGGCTGACCGGGCCTCCGCCCGTTGGCTCGAGGAGCGAGTGGCTGCAGTGGCCGGCCTGACGGTCCGGTCGATCGACGTTCACTTCGACCGGTTCGTGCCCGGCGAGGCCTGGCTCGAGGCCGACGGCCTGCGAATCGCCGGGCTGCCACTCTTCGATGGTGGGCTCACGGGATCAGCCGGCGTGACCGGGACGATCGGTGCCCTCGGTTCGGAAGCGGCGATCGGTTTTGCCCAACTCGAGCCTTCGGCCGCGAGTCTGCCCGGCAATGCGTTCGCGCAGGCTCGGGCGGCAAGCCAACATCAGGCGATCGTCATTGCCCTCACCACGCGCGAGGGTGGGCTTGCGCCACTCAACGCCCACGATCTCGAACGACCCTTCGGGCCGCCGGTGCTGCAGGTCGCTGGACGGGATGCGGCTGCGATCTCGGTCTTGTCGCAGTGCAGGGCGCGGGTGCGCCTGATGGTCCAGGGCGCGCGCCAGCCCGCGCAGTCGCTCAACGTCCGGGCCGAGCGGGCTGGGGATGACCCGCCACTGTTATTGCTGACGCCGCGAACCTCCTGGTGGACCAGCACTGCAGAGCGAGCGGGCGGTTTGCTCGCCTGGGTCGACGCTCTGGCCGCCGTCGGCTCGGCTGGAAACGCTCGCCGCCGAGTGGTCGGACTCGCAACCTGTTGCCACGAGCTCGGTCATATCGGTGCGCATCAGGCCTTTGCTGTGGAGCCCGCCTTGGCGAGCGACGCGAGCCTGGTGATCCACTTAGGCGCGAATCTCGGCACGGCGCTCGAGCCCGCGCTCACGGTGCGCAGCAACGTCTCGGGTCTTGCCGATCGGATGGCGGCCTTGCTTGTCAGGCAGGGCTATCCAGCCGGCGCCATCAGCGCGGTGACGGGCGGCAAGGCGGGTGGCGAAGCCCATGAGATCGAGCAGCGCGGCGGCCGTTATCTGTCCTTGATCGGCTCGAACCCTTGGTTTCATGCGCCCGAGGACCGCTGGCCGAAGAGCATCGACCTCGCCCGGGCGGTCGCCATCAGTGCGGCAGTCTCAGAGATCGCGATCGAGCAGTCGGGTTCGGACTGACGCACGCAGGCGCTCGGCGCCGATGGCTCCGAGTTCGGCGCGCCTAGTGCTTGCGAGCCCAGCGACCCACCCACTTCCAGGCCCACGCTGCACTTGCCGCGATCAGCAGCAAGGCGAGCAGCCACCGGATCAGGCTTGCCCCGGCGGCTGCGTCGATGGCCGGCAACGGGAACTTCAGCAGCACTTGCGCGCGCTCCAGTAACCAGTGCCAGGCTGTATGCGCAACCAGAATCATCATGACCCATGAGAGTTGCCGTTGGTCGAGCCAACGCGTGGCCGCTGCCAAGACGGGTAAGGCCACTGCCACCACCAGCAACTGCCCGATCTCAACCCCGAGGTTAAAAGCGAACAGGGCACTGACAAGGTGGGTGCCTGCGAACTGCAACTCCTCTTGCAGTCCGAAGGAAAATCCGAGTCCGTGGATCAGTCCAAGGCCCAGGGCGGTTGCAAAGCGCAGCCCAAGTGCAGGTTGGAAGATGTTTTCAATGGCCACCCAGAGGATCGATGCCGCGATCAAGGTTTCAATCAGGGGAACGAACCATAGGCTCCCAGGGGCTGGGCCCATTGCCGCCGCTCCGAGCGTAAGGGAGTGCGCGAGTGTAAAGGCCGTGATCAGTATCAACAGCGCCCGTGGACGATCACGGAACGGAAGCACCAGGCAAAGGATGAACAACAGGTGGTCCAGGCCGGACAGGATATGTTCGATGCCGCTCCCTATGAACCGTCGGCTTGTCTGTGTCCAGCTGGGGTCGAGATCCAGCCGTCCCAGGTTCCCGTGCCACTCGAGCGCGCGCTCGGGTTGTTCGTCAAGCTTGAAACGCAGACTGGTTCGAACCTGCAGCCCCATGCGTGCGAATCGGGGCTCGAGCGCAAGGCGGGCCCCGGGATCGTTGAGCCGGTAGTCCAGTTGCACATCCAGCCATTGCTCGGCCCAGTGGAGATCTGTCCGCGGTTCGATCGGAGCCGCAGCGAGATGATCGGCTGCCGCCTGGAAGCTGGAGAATGAACGATCGGCGGCGATCGAAATGCGGGTACGGCTGATGCGTGGTGGGTCGAGAACCCTGTTCTTCTCATAGATTGTCAGATTGTCGATCACCCAAAGGGTCGCGGCCTCGCGCAGTTTTGGTTCTAGCCCTTCGAGCACGAGATACCCTGGTCCGCGCAGCGGCCACTCGACGTCCTGCATGGCCTTCATGGGGACCCGGATCAGCATCTGAAGCGATGAGCCCTCCTTTCTCAGGAAGGCATGGATGCGGGCCTCCGAAGGCGTCTCGTGCGCCATCGCGTGGTTCCAGGTCGAGGAGGCCAAGACCAAGCCCAGCGCGGCGCATGCGAGGATCATCATCACGATGATCTGACGCAGCTTGCGACTTGTCTGGGTGACCCAGTCCCGATCCACTCCCCCTCCTGTTGCAATTTCCTGATTAGTGATAAGGTTTTTAGTGCGCGCGGATGCGTTGCCCATATTGCAGCGTTTCAGGCTCCCGAATCCAGTCGGTCGTTGCGACACCGCGACAAGACGAGGCGGGCGGCGAGGCCATCTTGAGGAGACAGTCATGTTGCGTCCCACCCGAAGCACCTTGCTGCCCAGCCTGCTGGTCGGTCTGGCGTTGGTTCTGGGCATTGCCCAATTTTTGCTGCAGCGCGAAGCTGACGCACAGGATCGCAGCGTTGAAGCGCCGATCTACGAGGTTGACCCGCTGTGGCCCAAGCCGATGCCGAACCACTGGCTGCTCGGGATGGCGATCGGGATCTGGGTGGATGAGCAGGACCATGTGTGGATCATCCACCGCGGCGCGGCCACCTTGCATGCCAATGAACGAGCGCTCGAACTGAAGGTCGGTGAGTGCTGTGCGGCCGCGCCTCCGGTGCTCGTCTTTGACCCGGCAGGTAACCTGGTGCGCTCCTGGGGCGGCCCGGGGCAGGGTTTCGAATGGCCGGAGTCCAACCACGGGATACACGTGGACCACAAGGGTCATGTCTGGATCGGCGGTAACGGCCCCAAGGATGCGCACATTCTGAAATTCACCAAGGATGGGAAATTCCTCGCGCAAGCAGGTCGTCTGGGTGGTAACCGTGGCAGCAATGACCCCGACAACTTCGGGCGGGTCGCAAAGATCTGGGTCGATGCCAGGACCAACGAGGCTTACGTCGCCGACGGCTATCAGAACCGTCGAATCGCAGTCCTCGATGCCGACACGATGAAGATGAAACGACATTGGGGCGCTTATGGCAACAGACCCGACGATGCCGATCTGGGCAAGTTCGATCCCGATGCGCCGGCACCTCGCCAGTTCCGCACGCCAGTGCATTGCGTTGAGCGTGCCAACGATGGTCTCGTGTACGTGTGTGACCGTCAGGCCAATCGGATCCAGGTTTTTAACGCCGATGGCAGTTTTGTGCGCGAGGCTCACTTCGCGCAGCGCACCCTCGGCTCGGGCTCGACTTGGGATCTTGCTTTCTCGCGCGACCCTCAGCAGCGTTTCATCTTCATCGCAGATGGCACCAATGAAAAAATCCGCGTGGTGGTGCGCGAGACACTCAAGGAGATCACCAATTTCGGCGATGGCGGTCGGCAGCCAGGCCAGTTCTACGGCGTCCACAGCATCGCGACTGACTCCAAGGGCAACATTTACACCACCGAGACCTACGAAGGAAAGCGTTTGCAGCGCTTCGTGCTGAAGGGGACCGGTAGGGTGGCCCCCGAGCAGGGGACAGTCTGGCCCAGCGCTCGCTGAGCGCGCGACTCGGTCCAACGAATCGAGCGCTGGCGGCCGGGGCTCACCTGCCGCCACCCTCTGGCCGGCTTCAGTGCAGGGCCATGCCCAACTGCCTGGCCTGAAGGCGCTCGAAGTCCGCGCAGCGAGTGTCATAGGCGAGTCCGCGGATCCCGCCGCGGACTGCGCCCGGCTCGACCGATCGGTAGAGGTCGCGCCAGCTCACGGGTAACCTTGGGCTGTCCGGTGGTGCGAGCCACAGCCGGTAGAGCAGCCGCTTGTGGGCGGGACTCTCGTGATCGATGAACGCCGTGCGCGAATGAAGCGTGGTGTGGCTGTTCACGATCTGGATTTCTCCGGGCTGAAGCCACATCGAATAGGCAAGCTCGGGCCGTCGCACGATCTGATCGAAGTACTCCAGGGCCTCCCGCTGTGGCGCGGACAGCCGTGGGACGCCCTCGAGCTGTTGGGCCGAGGTCATGCGGTTCCAGTTCCAGCGGCTGAACAGGCGTCCCTCGCAGGCGTCAAAGACCGGCTGCATCACAAAGGCCCCCTCATCGGGCGCTTGCTCGCCCTGGCGACTGAAGCCGATCGGCTGGTGGAGCCATTCGAGGAGATCGGGCCGCTCGCGCGCGAAGGTCTGATAGCCCGCATGCGAACTGCTAACAATCGTCATGCCGCCGGAGACCGCTCGGTTGTAACAGGTCAGGAACACGATATCCGATGTGTCGGTGTGATAGTCGAGCTCGGCGTTTGACGAATAGCCGCGACCCGTCCCTGTTCGATAGGCGGTTCCCGCATCGCGCACCGCCGAGATGTACTGACTCGCCTTGCCCTGCGGACGGGCGACACCGCAATGCAGTCCGATCGCCCAGGTGAGGAGCTCGAACTGCTTTTCGGACAGGTCAGCGCGCGGCAGTCCGCGCACCAGGGCCACTCCGGTCCGTCGCTTCACATCGTCCAAGGCTTCCCGGATCAGCATGAGGCCGGGTCCGAGGTCGAATTCACCGGCCTGGTAATCGAACAGCGGTCGCTGCGGATCCCAGGCCCGCTCGATGCTCTCGCGCATCCGTCGACTGTCGCGCTCGCCGATCGTACGGATCCAATGCGTGGTGCTGCCGAGGTCGCGGCTCGCCCAGGCGAAGGTGGGATCGATCTCGAAATCCATCTCGTTCACTCGGGCGTGATGCCGATGCTCTTGATGAGGGCGCTCCACGATTTCCTTTTTCAGGAAGGCGCCCAATTCTTCGGGTGAGCCACCGCCCGACGCGAGGCCGTGACCCGCGAGTTGTTCGCGGACATTGGACTCGACCAGGATGCGATTGATTTCGGTGTTCAGGCGGCTGATGATCGGCGCAGGCGTCCCCGCGGGGGCGAACAAGCCGAACCAGCCGACCACCTCGTAGCCGGGCAGGCCGGACTCCGCGACCGTTGGCACATGGGGGATCTGGTCGAGCCGCTTGCTGCTAGTGACCGCGAGCCCGCGCAGCTTGCCCGTCTGGACGTGGGCGATCGCCGATGGAATCGTCGAGAAATAGACCTGGACTTGACCGGCGATGAGGTCGATCACGGCTGGGCCACCGCCCTTATAGGGCAGGCTCGTCATGTGGATGCCGGCCATCTGCTTGAACAGTTCGCCCGCCAGATGGGCGCTGGTACCGCGCCCTGAGTTGGCGTAATTGATGGCGTCGGGCTTGGCCTTGGCGAGCGCGATCAATTCGGCGACGGTCTGCGCCGGCACGGACGGGTTGATCACCAGGTAGAGGGGGGCGATGGTCGCGAGGATCACCGGGGCGAAATCGCGTTCAGTGTCGAAGGGCAGCTTCTTGAAGAGTCCTGGGTTGATCGGGAACGAGGTGATCGGCATCACCAAGGTATAGCCATCCGGCGCGGCTCGTGCAGCCAACTCCACGCCGATATTGCCCGAGGCGCCGCCGCGATTTTCGATCAGGATCGACTGGCCAAGGATGCTCGACAGGCGCTGCCCGATCAGGCGCGCCGTGAAATCGGTCCCTCCGCCCGGTGAGGCCGGGACGATGATACGGATGGGGCGGTTGGGATAGTCGGACTGGGCATAGGCGCTACCGCCTGCGAGGGCACCGAGCAGCGTGAGGCAGGCAGCCCCCCTGGCCATTGAACGAAACATCTTCGGCTCCTCCTGAGTTGTTGTCGTTGTCGCGATCGGGCAAGAGCGATTATCGATGAGCGGCGAGGGCGCGGGCAAGGGCTGCGAACCGCCTGGTTTGCCCATCGCTTTCGCCATGCACTACATTGGCACCCTTACGGGAAGGAGGCTTCGCTGATGACGGCGACGGGTGCACTGATCGCGCTGGACTGGGGGACCACACGGCTCAGGGCAAGCCTGCTCGACGCCGCCGGCCGTCTGCTCGAGTCTCGGTCGAGCCCGGCGGGCATCATGAGCATTGCCGAGCAGCGGTTCGAGGAGGCGCTGCGCGCGCTCTGTGGCGACTGGCTCGATGGGGCGCCTTGCCCGGTCGTCGCAAGCGGCATGATCGGCAGCCGTAACGGCTGGCGCGAGGCGCCCTACGTGCCCTGTCCGGCAAGCCTTCACGAGGCCTCTGGGCAACTGACTAGGATCGACCTGGGCGGCGGTCGCAGCCTCCACATCGCGCCAGGCCTGCGCTGTGTCGGTGCGGATGGGGTCGATGATGTGATGCGGGGCGAGGAAACCCAGGTCTGGGGCGCCCGTCTGTCGGCGGGAGCCGGTGTCATCCTGCCCGGGACCCACTCGAAGTGGGTGTCGATCGGTTCGGAAGGCCGGATCGACCGTTTTCAGACCTGGATGACGGGCGAACTCTACGGCTTGTGGACTCAGCATGGTTTGCTCGGTCGATTGATGACCTTCGGCTATCGCAGTCCGGATGATTTTGCCGCCGGCGTGCGGCTGGGACTCGCGGAGTTTGGCAACGCACACCATGTGATCTTCGGGGTGCGGACGGCGGGCTTGTTGGGCCGGGTGGCACCTGAGGGGCTACCCGATTATCTTTCCGGCCTGTTGATCGGCATCGAGATCGGCGCTGCGACGCAAGCAGGTTCGCCGTTCATGAACGGCGACGCGGGCAGGAGGCCCGGCGGGTCTCACGAGCCGTGGCTCTTGATCGGCGAGGCGGATCTGTGCGATCGCTATGAGGCTGCGCTCGCGATCGCCGGCTGGCCGAGCGCGCGAGCCGACGATCATGTCACGCTTGCGGGTCAGTGGGCGCTCGCTCGCGCGGCTGGACTTGTGGAGGAACCCAATTGATGAGCACAGATTCGAACGAGGTCATGCGATCCAGCCCGACCGTTTTGGCACCGCCCCAGGGCCTGATCGCGATCCTGCGCGGTGTGCGCCCCGACGAAATACTGCCCATCGCCGAAGTGCTCCTCAGCGAGGGGATCCGTACGATCGAGGTGCCACTCAATTCGCCCCAACCCTTTGAGAGCATCGCCCGGCTCGTTCGTGCGCGGGGCGATCAGGCGCTGATCGGTGCTGGGACGGTGCTGAGCGAGCGTGAGGTCGACGCGGTCGCCGAGACGGGCGCGCGGCTCGTCGTAGCGCCGAATTTCAATCCAGCGGTGGTCGAGCGCGCCGCCCGGCGCGGCCTGATCTGTCTGCCCGGTGTGGCAACGCCCACCGAGGGCTTTGCAGCGCTCACCGCCGGAGCCAGTGGCCTCAAGCTGTTTCCCGCCGAGATGCTCGGGCCTGCCGTGCTCAAGGCGTGGCGGGCGGTGTTTCCGAAGGCGACGGCGCTCTATCCGGTCGGTGGAATCGGCGCAGACAACCTGTCCGCCTTTCGGCAGGCGGGTGCGTCGGGTGCGGGGCTCGGTTCGTCCTTGTACACGCCGGGTCTATCGCCCGATTCCGTCCGGCGAAACGCCCAGGCTATTTTGGCGGCCTGGGCTTGACGGCCCCAGGAGGCGCCCTGTACCCGGGCGTGCGCCCGTGTGCTTCTGGTCGATGAGACCTACTGCGCCTGGATTCCGGCCGCTCTGACAACGCTCACCCAGCGCTTGTTTTCTGAAGCGATCAGGCTGCCGAAGTCCTCTGGACGCATGGGCCGGATCTCGGCGCCTTCGGCGACCAGGCGATCGCGTATGGCGGGCTCGGCGAGTACCGTTGCCACCGCGGCGTTCATCCGGTGGATCACTTCGGGCGGTGTGCCACGTGGGCCGACCACGCCCGTCCAGGTGCCGACGTCAAAATCAGGCACTCCCAATTCGGCCATGGTGGGCGTGTCGGAAACGGCTGGATTGCGGGCGCTCGATGCGAGACCTACGGCTCTTACCTTTCCGCCGCGAATCTGTGGCACTACGGCTGGTAGCGTGGCGAAGGACATCTGGGTTTCGCCGGTCATGACTGCCAGCACCGAGGGCGCGCCGCCCTTGTAAGGGACATGCGTCATGCGCACGCCGAGCGCTCGAGCGAGCAGTTCGCCGGACAGGTGACCGGGTGAGCCGATGCCCGACGATGAGAAGAACACGTCGGCGCGAGTGGCCAATTCCCTGAGATCGGCCGCATTGCGGAAGGTCGACTGCGGCGAGCCGATCAGGATCATCGGATAGGAGGCGACCATCGCGATCGGTGCGAAATCACCGACCGGATCGAAGCGACGGGCCTTCGCGAGGCCCGGATTGATCGCATGCATCGCCACGGTCGAAAGTAGCAGCGTGTAGCCGTCGGCCGGACCCTGCAGCAGCAGTTCGCCGGCCAGATCGCCTGAAGCGCCTGGCTTGTTCTCGATGACCACTGGCTTGCCCAGTGCATCGCCAAGGCGCGGTGCAAGCAGACGCGCGATCACATCGGTCGAACCGCCCGCTGCATAGCCGACCAGGATCTTGACAGGTCGCTCGGGCCAGGAAGACGCAAGCGCCGGCAGGCTGAGGGCGAGCGCGGCGCCAAGGCAGGCAAGGCGCTTGAACAATGACATGGACAACTCCTCGGTGGACAGGTCGCAGAGGTCGATTCAGCGGCCCCGGAAGGCGGGCTTGCGCTTCTCCATGAAGGCTCTGCGCCCCTCGGCGTAATCCTCGCTATTGAAGCAGTCGAGGATCAGCTGTCGGCACAGGTTCCCGTCGATGTCGGCGTCGGGCTTGAGCACTTCGCGGATGATGCGCTTACCCGCACGGATCGTGAGTGGCGCACCGCTTCCAATCATCTCGATGTATTCATCGACCAGAGGGGCCAGGCCGTCTACCTGGGTCACCCGATTGACGAGCCCGATGGCAAGCGCCTCGTCGGCGCGAATCCTGCGCGCTGTGAAGAACAATTCGCTGGCTCGACCGGGTCCGATCAGATCGACCAGGTTCTTGAGTGCGGAAAATCGATAGCCCAAGCCGAGGCGGGTCGCCGGGATACTGAACTGTGAATCGTCGGTCGCGAGCCGGATATCACAGGCGATCGCCACATTGACCCCCCCACCGATACAGTAACCATGGATCGCGGCGATCGTGGGCTTGCCGAATTCATAGATGCCGGTTAGAGCAGCTTCTGCCATGGCCTCGTAGCGCTCGACCGCCGCCTTGGCGGCACGCTGGTCCTCGAACTGCGAGATGTCCGCGCCCGATACAAAGGCCTTGGTCCCCTCTCCCGAGAACACCACCAGGCGTACGCGCTCGTCGCCGGCGGCCTGCGCGAGGAGCGTCGGTACCGCTTCCCACATATCGACCGACAGTGCATTGTGACGGGCTGGATTGTTGAAGCGAAGGTGTAGTGCTGGTCCTGCGCGCCAGACCCGGACCCGCTCGGTTGGAGAAACATAGTCTTCTTTGCTCATCAGAACACTCCATCGCTGCGCAGCCGTGCGATCTCGGCGGCGTCCAAGCCAATCTCGGCGAGCACCTCTTCAGTGTGCTCGCCGCGCCGCGGCGCCGCTCGCGCGATGCGCGACGGCGTGCGCTCAAGCGTGACTGGCTGGCCGACCATTCGCTGCTCGCCGAGCCGCGCTGACACGGCAGTCTTCACCATGTTCAAGTGCTGAACCTGGGGCTCTTCGAATACCTGACGCATGTCATTGATTCGGCCGCAGGCAACACCCAGCTCGTTGAACAGCTCGATCCAGTGGGCGCTATCGTGCGCGGCGAGTCGCTCTTCGATTGCGGCATTGAGCGCATCGCGGTTTACCGAGCGCGAGGGCTTGTCACGAAACCGGGCGTCGTTGATCCACTCGGGTGCGCCCAGTGCTTCGCAAAAGCGCTCCCAGATCTTCGAACCGAACACTGCTATGTTGATATGGCCGTCCCGGGTTCGATAGACGCCTGTCGGAATGCTGGTCGGGTGAAAGTTGCCTGCCTGGCCCGGTATCTCGCCATCGATGGTCCAGCGTGCGGTCTGGAAATCCATCATGTACACCATGGCCTCGAGTAGCGAGGTGTGCAGCCATTGTCCGCGACCCGACCGCTCCCGTTCGAGCAGTGCCACTGTGATGCCGTGAGCCGCAAAAATGCCCGAGCATAGATCAGCAATCGCAATGCCGACCCGCATCGGACCCTCGCCCGGGTTGCCAGTGACTGACATCAGACCTCCCATGCCCTGAGCGATCTGGTCAAAACCGGGACGTCCCGCATAGGGACCCGTCTGGCCAAAGCCGGAGATGCTGGCATAGACCAGCCGCGGATTCGTCTTTGAAAGCGTTTCGTAGTCGATGGCGAGGCGAGTTTTGACATCGGGGCGGAAATTTTCAATCAGCACGTCCGCGGTATCGACCAGACGGCGCAGAGTGGCAATGCCCTCGGGATGTTTCAGATCGAGCGTTACCGAGCGCTTGTTACGGTGGGTGTACTGATAGTCGGAGCCGTCCTGGCCGCCCAGTGTGTCATCGCCCCGCATATGTTCAGGCATCTGGACCTGGATCACGTCGGCCCCCCAGTCGGCGAGCTGTCGCGCTGCGGTCGGTCCAGCCCGGACTTGGGTCATGTCGATCACGCGGATGTGGGCGAGTGCGGCTGATGCGGGCAGATGCGGCATGCGGGTAACTCCTGAAGCGCCTCCGACCTCACCGACGGGTGAGGCCGTACTCGCCGTGAGGGGCCGCACAATCGCACAGGGCCGGCGGCGGCGTCAAACGGCAGGGTTTAAGAGCCGCTGGGCAGCCAGCCCCGACCACCCGGCAAAGCGGGCACTCGACCCCAGGCGGTCTTCCAGCCGAAGCAGTTCATTCCAGTTCGCCGTGCGCTCGCCCCGTGCGAAGGAGCCGACCTTCAGCTGGCCGACATCC
>CAZAVT010000011.1:0-2523 GCA_964488395.1 uncultured Burkholderiaceae bacterium
AGAGGGACGTAATAGGTGCTGCCGTGATATTCGGTGATCGCGATCGCTCTTTCACCGGGCTTTGGTTCGCCCTTGCGCACCACGATGAGCGGATGCATCCCCGCAGTGACGCCCGCGCGCTGACCCAGGACACGGATCATCGGTGTCCATGGATCTGACCCCATCTGAGCCTTGATCATCTGTCCGACAAATCGGTAGACATCCCGGGTCGAACGGATATTGAAGTGCAAGCTCGAATGCGCCTCATGGTCGTGTGACGGACGCTGCACTTCTGCGCGCGCACTCATGTCAGGCGGGCGACACTCGAGCCAGCGATTCACCCGAACACCGCTCAGCTTGAGATAGTCTTGCGGCGACAGGCAAAAGCGCAGTGCCCGCTCGCGCCTCACCAGGCGGTAGGCGGGCCCGGAGGGCGTGTCGACCTCGACCGATCGCACGGCGCTGTCGGTGGCGAGCCTCGAGTTGAGATAGCGGTTCAGCCACTCGTCGCGGCTCAGGTCGGCGCCGAGCGGCGTCAGACGAAAGAAGGTTTCCGTACGTAAACCCGCCGCGACGAGATCCGCCAGCATCGACTGGAAGCGACGATAGTCCTCGCGATTGGATGCATCATTTTCGATGTGGTGCTCGGTCTCACCTGCGCCCTTGAGTCCAATCGATTGCAGCACCAACGTGAAGAGCGTCTGACGATCGACATTGCCCGAGGAAAACACATTGATCGTCTCAAGCGACAGGTCGCCCACGAAGGCGCTCGTGAAACGTTCATTGTCGAGAGAGGCCAGATCGAAATTGAAACCGCGCGAGCTCTTGAGCGACGGGGAGGCGCTGGCATTGTCCAAAAAGCCTCCGATCAGCTTGCCCGATAGACCCGCATTGCTTTCCAGCAGACCCGTTCCAACGACCGTCGGCACAGCCTGAAAGCGCATCGGCAGTCCATCGGCCGCTCGCAGAAGGTTTCGGAGGATCTGGTTCATCTCGTGGCGCTCGATCGCGTCCGAGTAGGCACGGGTCATGTCGCCGATCTCGGGGCTGACGCTCGCACAGCCCGCTCCGAGACTCGCGGCAAGACAGGCCATCGCCCACCGGAGGCTGACGAGAAACCGGACTCTGACGAAGCATCTGAGGAACATGAGGGTCTCCCTCGTCGACCAAAGCGCGGACGCTGCCTCGGCAGGTTGACTGCGAGTTTCCAGGGTGCCAAAGAAGGGTCGGCGAGGCAAGCGCGAATCCGCTCCAACCTCCAGCAGAGCTGCGCCGAGGCCACGATTGCGGGACCCTGGTTGCCACAGAGGATGAATCGCGAATGAGTCCGTGACCAGCGCTCGCCCCAGGGCCTGCGATCGGCGCATAATCCTGCGGCATGAGCCTTGTTCTCGCCTTCGACCTGGGTGCCTCGAGCCTGAGGGCCGCCCTGGTCGACCCCGCTGGCCACTTGATCGCGCGCCATGCGGTCGAGCTCTCTGTGCCGGTGGAGCAACTGGGCTGGTCGGAAGCCGACCCAAACACTTGGTGGGACGCGCTCGTCGATGCAGCGGGCGCACTACGGTCCAGCAGTCCAGCGAATTGGTCTCGGGTGCGGGCGATCGCGATCGCCGGCTTTACCCGATCTCAGGTCTTCGTGGACCGAAACGGACGGGCACTGCGGGCGGCGCTGCTCTGGCGCGACACCCGCGCCGAGGCCGATTTACCGGGGCTCGTCGCACGATGCCCCGAACATCATCCCGAGCGCACACACCTGAGCGCTTTTCACCCGCTTGCACGACTCTGGTGGCTCAAACACCACGAGCCAACGACCTTTCAGGCGACCGCGACGGTCCTCGAGCCCAAGGACTTCCTCAATCTGAAACTCACCGGTCGCCGGGTCAGCGATGCCGTTTCCTGCGCACGGCTTGCTGCAAGTGCGGCGCCGGCTGGCAGTGTTTCCCTCTTCGGAGCAGCTGGCTTACCCCCCTCGGTATTGCCGCCGCTGCAAGAACCTGTGAGCGTGGTCGGCCCGGTTCAGCCGGGGCTACCGGGGGCACTGGCCGACCTGCAGGACGCGTCGGTCATCGCTATGGCGCACGACACTTGGGCGAGCGTGCTGGGTCTGGGTGCACTTCAGCCCGGTATGGGGTACAACCTGTCGGGGACGACCGAAGTGCTCGGTGTCATCGCCGACCTGCCCGCGAGCGCCAGAGGTCTGCTGACCGTCGACTGGGGGGGTGGCCAATGGCAGGTGGGCGGGCCCAGTCAGAGCGGTGGTGACTCGGTGCGTTGGCTCGCCGATCTACTGGCCTCGTCCGGGCTCGGCGCATCGTTGGCCGGTGACTGGCTCGAAGCACTGCTGCAGTCGACCCGGCGTGAACCCTCGCCGGTCCTGTTCCTGCCCTATTTGCAGGGCGAACGCGTGCCGTACTGGGACCCGAGTCTACGCGGTGCATTCATCGGCCTGAATCGTCGTCATCGTGCGACCGACCTCGCCTGGGCCGTGCTCGAGGGCGTGGGTTTTCTGAATCGGGTGGTGCTCGAGCGCGCCGAAGCAGCAAC
>CAZAVT010000011.1:2533-12095 GCA_964488395.1 uncultured Burkholderiaceae bacterium
CTGGCATGACCGTTCGCGACATCCGCGTCGGTGGCGGCGGCGCTGCGAACGATCACTGGCGCCAGGTGAAGGCCGATATCCTGCGCCGGCCGGTCAGTCGGGTCCAGGGCGGTGACGTCGGTCTGAGCGGGGCAGCCATCGCCGCTCGCACCGCACTAGGCGAGTACCCGGATCTGCGGGCCGCCCAGCGCGCGTTGGTCCACACCGATGCAGTCGCGGTTCCAGATCCGGTGAGGGCCGATGCGTACGACGCCCTCTATGCACTGTTCAGGCAGGCGGAGTCGGCGCTCGCGCCCATCAGCCAAGAGCTCGCCCGCACCACGCTGGGCGATCGGGGCGCCCCATGATCCGTAGCCTCATCGGCCGCTTCGGCACGGCCTTCGCTGGTCTCGCGCTGATTCTGTTTTTCGTCGCCTCCGCACAGAATTTCTCGAACCCTCAGAATCTGCTCAACATCCTCAAGGACACCAGCGTACTCGCCATCTTGGCCATCGCCTTCATGCTCGCCCTTCGGGTCGCAGAGCTCGACCTGTCGGTGGCCGACGTGGCGAGCCTCTGCGCGGTCATTGCCGGATTTCTGATCCATCATGGTTACGGCCCGCTCGCCGCCGTATTGTCGGCAATCGCTGCCGGCGCGCTGCTCGGTGGCTTCAACGGCCTGGGGGTAACCGTCCTGAAAGTGCCTTCCCTCATCGTCACACTAGGCACCGCTGCGATCGCCAAGGGCCTGGGCTTTGCGCTTACCCAGGGTGTGAGCTTTACCGGGCGCTGGCCGGTTGCATTCACCGATCTGGCTCGCGGCAACACGGCAGGCGTGTCAAACCTGGTGTGGGCGTTTGCTGTCGTCGCACTCGCCACCTGGTTTGGGCTGACCTGGACCCGCACCGGCGCCCATATGGTCGCTACTGGAGAGGCGGACGAGGCGGCGCGCCTGGCAGGCATCGGCACGCGCCGGATGAAGCGGCTCGGTTTGCTCCTTTCCGGCGCTCTGGCAGGGGTCGCCGCTGTCCTGCTAGCCGCCAACGTCTCCTCGGCAGCGCCCAACATGGCGGGCGACTATTTTCTCTATTCAATCGCGGCCGTTCTTCTGGGTATGACGATGTTCGACCCGGGCAAGCCCAACGTCGCCGGAACGGTCTTCGCTGCCCTGGTGCTCAAGGTGCTCGGAAACGGGCTGGTGCTGATGGGCGCGGCGTATTACGTTCAGGACATCGTGCTTGGTTTGATCATCATCGGCTCGGTAGCTCTGTCTGCGAGCGTTCTCACCAAGGCCGCCTTCAAGGTTTGATTGACCCTCATCTCTGGAAAGGACCCATCCATGCTTCGTAAACTACTTACGACCGTTTCGCTCGTCGCCGGTCTGGTTGGACCCGCGTCAGCCTTCGAAGTCGGCATCATCGGCTTTCAGTTTTCCAGTGAAACCCACGCGCGGGCGGCCAATGCCGCGGCCGCAGCCGCCAAGGCGCGGGGCTGGCGCACGACGTTGCTCAACTCCGAAGGGGCGCTCCCCAAGCACGTCGAGCAGTTCGAAGCGCTCATCGCCAAGAAGGTCGATGCGATCGTGGTCGCGATGGGCAAGCCCGTCGAGGCGGATGCCCAGTTCAAGTCGGCGCGTGACAAGGGCATCCCGGTGATCACCATCATGTCCGGGTCGGGTCCGCATGCGCTGTTTGACATCCAGACCAACGAGTACAAGGTGGGGGCGGACGCAGCGCTTTATCTGCTGGGCGCGATGGGCTACAACGGGAACCTGCTCACGGTGCGCTTCGAAGGCAATGTCGCCACCCGCATCCGCGGCAAGGTGCTGGATCTGGCCCTGAGCGAGAACACCGGCGTGAAGGAACTAGGCAAGCACGCCATGGCGCGCACGCAGAGCTGGCGCGACGACGTCCGCAGCGGCGTGCAGGCGCTGCTTCTACAAAACCAGGGGCGGGTCAACGCGGTCTGGGCCTCCTTCGACGGCCAGGCCTACCTCATCGATGACCTGCTGCGCTCGCGAGGCGTGAAAAAGGGTCAGATTGCGCTGGTCTCAGTCGACGGAGGACCGGAGACTTACCGACGGATTGCTGATCCGGAGTCGACGCTGCTCGCGACGGTCGCGATTCCCTTCGAGGATATGGGCCGCCGGGCGATCGAAGCGGTCGAGACCATCGTGGTGCAGAAACAGCCTGCTTCGAGCGTCGTCCAGGGTCCCTACTTGTTCGTGGACGCGGTCGTGGTCGATCGATCCAACGTGGCGCAATTCCTCAAATGACCAGCCCCGCTGCAATGCCCGTTCTGTCGATCCGTGGGCTGCACAAGGCCTATGGCGGTGTGCGGGCGCTGCGCGGCGTGGACCTGGAACTGTTTGCCGGTGAGGTGCTTGCGATCTGCGGCGACAATGGCGCGGGCAAATCCACGCTCATCAAGATCATTTCGGGGGCCGAGCGCCCCAGTTCGGGCGAGCTCCTGATCCACGGTCGGCCCGTGAGCCTGCGTTCGCCCCAAGACGCCCTCGCCCAGGGCGTTGCGACGCTCTACCAGGATTTGGCGCTCGCCCCCCGATTGTCGATTCGGGCCAATATCTTCATGGGAGGGGAACTGACCCGAAGCCTGGGCCTGCCCTTTCTGCGTATCCTCGACACCCGGCGCATGGCCCGCGAGGCGCGCGAGCATCTCGCCCGCCTGTCGATCGACCTCGAGGACATGGAGCGGCCGGTCGAAGGGCTCTCCGGCGGGCAGCGGCAGGCGGTGGCGATCGCCCGGGCGCTGCGCAGCCGGGCGTCGGTGATCATCATGGACGAGCCCACCGCAGCCCTGGGCGTACGGGAGACGGCCCAGGTGATCGCGCTCATTCGCAGGCTCCAGGAGACCGGACACTCCGTGATCCTGATCAGCCATTCGATGAAAGATGTTGCCGCCGTCGCCTCGCGGGTGGTGATCCTGAAATCGGGCCTCAAACGGATCGATCGACCGGTGGTCGGACTGAGTGCGGAATCATTGGCCCGCTTGATCACTGACGCCGCCAGCGAGGATGAGGCGTCGCCATCCATGGATCCCACAATCCAGCACCGCAGCAGGGTTGGCCCATCGGTCCCAGTTTAGAATCCCCCTTTTCTTCCTCCCGACGCGTCGCCAAAGCACGCGCGATCAACAACAATGACTTCGAAGACCGGCGAGCGGTGGCCTGCCTGCGTTGGGCTCCGTCGCCCGATGGCCCTGACCCTGGTCCTGGCAGCCACGCTTGCAGGCTGCGGATCGGGGCCTCTGCTGAAGCGGGTCGGCCCGGATTACCAGCCGAGCACGACGGGCGCGCCGTCCCAGTGGCAAGCCCCCCGGCCCGCTGACCATGCCGGCGAGCCGAGTGCGTCGCCGACGGCGCCTGCAAACGGCGTCACTGCCCCGGCTGACTCGCAAACCGAGCGAGGCCGCGAAGCCCGGGTCCGGGAACTGGCACAGGCTTGGGCGCGGTTCGGTGATCCGCTGCTGCCAACGCTGATTCTTGCTGCTCAGGAGGTGAGCGCGACCCTGTCAACGGCCGTCAGCCGCATCGAGCTCGCGCGGGCTGACCTCATCGCCGCCGGCGTCCGCGCTGAGCCGACAGTCGATCTGCAGGGCGCGGCGCAGCGCTCGGCCACGTCCTTCGGCGTGGTGATCCCAGGTCTCATTGGACCTTTGAACTACCGAAGCCAGATGACGCTCGGCACGCAGGCGAGTTGGGAACTCGATCTGTTCGGTGCGACAGCCCGCCGACGCGAGGGCGCCCAGGCCCGGCTGCTCGCTACGGTTTGGCAATGGCATGACGCGCGGATTTCGCTCGCCGCTGAGGTCGCGACGACCTATGCGGGGATCCGTTACTGCGAACGTCAACAGGGCCTCGCTCTAGCCGACGCACAAAGCCGCGCTGAAACCGCCCGACTGGTTGCCGCCGCAGGGGCCGCAGGCTTCCAGGCACCCGCCAATGTGGCGCTTGCCCGCGCCAGCGCCGCTGATGCGGCCGCCGTTCTCAAGCAGCGGCAGACCCAGTGCCTGCTCGCCCTCAAGGCGCTGGTTGCCCTGACGGGCCTGCCCGAGCCCGACCTGCGTGAGCGCCTTCAGGCAGCTCAGGGCCACCTGCCGATGCCGCGGCTGCCCGAGGTGCCGGCAGTGCCCGCAAAGGCGTTGGAACGCCGCCCAGACATCGCCGCTGCAGAACGCGACCTGGCTGCGGCCAGCGCGGCGATCGGCACGGCCCAGGCACAGCAATATCCCCGGCTGAGCCTCGCCGGACAGATTTCGCCAACCGTCGTGCGGCCCGGCGGCGGGTCAAGCCTATCGGTCGTACCCTGGAGTATCGGCCCATCCCTCAGTCTGCCTCTCACCGGTGGCGCCTCACGCCGGGCCGACCTCGAGGCAGCGCGCGCCGCCTATCGCGCGGCCGAGTCGACCTTTCGGGCGCGAGCACGACAAGCGGTCCGCGAAGTCGAGGAAGCGCTCCTCGCACTCCACAGTGTCGACGAACGGCGTGCGGATGTCGGCGCGGCAGCGGTGGGCTATCGCGAGGCACTGGCCGGTGCCCAGTCGCGCCAGCGCGCCGGATTGGGCAGCCTGATCGAACTTGAGGATGCCCGCCGGACCTCGCTCGCAGCCGATGCGGCACAGGCCGCGCTCGAACACGATGCCCTCGTGGCCTGGATCAATCTTTACCGCGCCCTTGGTGGCGGCTGGGATGGGTTGTAAATCATGAAGCTCCTTGCAACGCTGGCCCGCCTCGGGCTCGTGGTCATCGCGCTGGGCGTGACCCACTTAACCGCCTGGTCGCAGGAGCGTGGCGCCGGCAAAGCCGGCGAACCGCCTGGGGGCGCCTCAGGACGTCCAGTCCTGTCGGTGAGCGTCGCCCCACCAGAAACGGTGGTCCTGCCGATCCGTATCCGGGCCAACGGCAATATCGCCGCCTGGCAGGAAGCGATCATCGGTGCAGAGGCCGCGGGCCTGCGACTCTCCCAGGTCAACGTCAACGTCGGCGACCGGGTGAAGACAGGCCAGTTGCTGGCGAGTTTTGCCGCCGATAGCATCCAGGCCGAGCTCGCGCAGGCGCGCGCGGCGCTCGCCGAGGCTCAGGCAGCGCTCGAGGACGCACGTGCCAACGCCGAACGCGCCCGCAATGTGAAAGCGAGCGGTGCCGTGAGCGCCCAACAGGTGGCGCAGCTGCTGACCGGCGAGAAGACCGCCGAAGCCCGAGTCACCGCGGCGGAGGCCCAGGTCAACGTCCATCAAGTTCGGCTCACCCATGCCCGGGTCGTCGCGCCGGACGGGGGCACCATCTCCGCGCGGTCGGCCACGCTCGGTCAGGTCGCTCAGCCTGGTCAGGAACTGTTTCGACTGATCCGGGGCGACCGCCTGGAGTGGCGCGCCGAAGTGACTGCCGCCGAGATCGCTCGGGTCAGACCCGGTCAATCGGTGAGTGTCACCTCGGCCAACGGGGCGCGAGTCGAGGGCACGGTGCGAATCGTGGCCCCCACCGTGGATGCGCAGACCCGAAATGGCCTCGTGTACGTTGACCTGCCGGCCGCCGTGATGCAGGACGGCGCTTTCAAGCCGGGCATGTTCGCGAGCGGCGAATTCGCCCTGGGCACCTCGCAGGCGATGACGGTGCCGCAAAGCGCACTCAGCTTGCGCGACGGCTTCAGCTACGTGTTCACCGTATCGGGCGATGACCGGGTGGCGCAGGTCAAGGTGCAACTGGGCCGGAGGGTCGGCGAGCGGGTCGAGGTGAGTGGACTGCCCGCCACTGCGCGTGTGGTCGTCAGCGGGGCTGCATTCCTTGGCGACGGCGATCGAGTGAGGGTCGTCCCATGATCTCCCGCTGGGCGATCAACAACCCGATCGCGGCCGTGATGTTTTTTGTGATGCTCACCTTCGCGGGCTTGGTGAGCTTCAACACCATGAAGATCCAGAATTTCCCGGACCTGGATCTGCCGACGATCACCGTCTCGGCCTCCCTGCCGGGAGCGTCGCCGGGACAGCTCGAGAACGACGTCGCCCGCCGCCTCGAGAACGCGATCGCCACCCTGCAAGGGGTGCGCCACATCACGACCAAGGTCTCGCAGGGAACGGTCTCGCTGACCGTCGAATTCCGCATTGAAAAGCCAGTCCAGGAAGCCTTGGACGACACCCGTTCGGCCGTAGCCCGGGTACGGTCCGATCTGCCTGGCGATTTGCGCGACCCGGTCATCGACAAGATCAACGTCGCCGGGACACCGGTGCTCGCCTTTACCATCGATTCGTCACGACTCGATGCCGAGGCGCTGAGCTGGTTTGTCGATAACACGGTGAGCCGACGGCTGCTCGGGGTGAAGGGCGTCGGCGCGGTCAGTCGGGTGGGCGGCGTTCAGCGCGAGGTCCTGGTCGCGCTCGACGCGGCCAGGCTCCAGGCGCTTGGCGTGTCGGCCGCCGAAGTGTCACGGCAATTACGGCAGGTCCAGCAGGAGAGCGCGGGCGGACGGGCTGATCTCTCAGGCGGCGAGCAACCCGTGCGCACGCTCGCCACGGTGCGCACGGCTGACGAGCTGGGTGCGATTCAGCTGAGCCTCAACGATGGTCGGCGAGTCCGCCTCGACCAGTTGGCGCAGATTGTCGACGGCGTCGCGGAGCCCCGTTCGGCCGCCTTCCTCGAGGGCAAGCCTGTCGTTGGGTTCGAGGTGGTTCGCAGCCGGGGCGCGAGCGAGATCGAGGTTGGCGAGGGCGTGCGGGGGGCGCTCAGAGCCCTGCAGGCCGCACACCCCGACATCCGGATTACCGAGGCCTTCGATTTCGTGACGCCGGTCGCCGAAGAGTTTACCGGCTCGATGGTCATGCTGCTCGAGGGTGCACTCCTTGCCGTCCTGGTGGTGTGGCTGTTCCTGCGCGACTGGCGTGCGACCTTTGTGTCGGCTGTCGCCCTGCCGCTCTCGGTGATTCCGGCCTTCATCGGCATGTACGCGCTTGGCTTCTCGACCAATGTGGTCACCATGCTGGCACTCAGCCTGGTGATCGGCATTCTGGTCGACGACGCGATCGTCGAAGTCGAGAACATCGTGCGGCATATGCGCATGGGCAAATCCCCGCTCGCCGCAGCTCGCGAGGCGGCCGATGAAATCGGTCTGGCCGTGATCGCGACCACCTTCACCTTGATTGCGGTCTTTCTTCCCACGGCCTTCATGTCCGGCATTGCGGGAAAATTCTTCAAACAGTTTGGCTGGACGGCGGCCATCGCCGTCTTCGCCTCACTGGTGGTCGCGCGCATGCTCACACCGATGATGAGCGCCTATATGCTGCGCGACGATGGCAAGCGCGAGATCGCCGACGGCTGGTTGATGCGAGCCTACATGAGCTCGGTCCGCTGGTGCCTGTCGCACCGTTGGCTGACCGCTTTGGCTTCCGTGGCTTTTTTCGTTGGGTCGATCGCACTGATCCCACTTCTGCCCACTGGCTTCATCCCGCCCGACGACAACAGCCAGACCCAGGTCAACCTCGAACTCGCGCCAGGGTCGAGCCTCGCCCAGACAACGGCCGCAGCCGAGCAGGCCCGGCAACTGGTGTCCCGTGTCAACCACGTCCGCAGCATCTACACCACCATCGGAGGCGGCGCAGCTGGTACCGATCCCTTTGCCGGCGGAACAATCAATGACGTCCGCAAGGCCACGCTCACCATCCAACTCGACCCCCGGCACACCCGGCCCCGCAAGCAGATCATCGAACAGGCGATTCGCGAGTCGCTGACTCAGTTGCCCGGCGTACGAACCCGGGTCGGCTTAGGGGGCAGTGGCGAGAAATACGTGTTGGTACTGCCGGGGTATGACCCACTGGCACTCTCTGACGCAGCCCGGCAGGTCGAGCGTGAGTTGAGAACCATCGAAGGCCTGGGAACGATCGCGAGCAGTGCAGCCCTGGTGCGACCCGAAATCCTCGTGCGCCCGGATGCCGCGCGTGCCGCCGATCTCGGCGTCACGACAGCGGCGATCGGCGAGACGCTTCGGATCGCAACGGTCGGAGATTTCGAATTCGCCTTGTCAAAGCTCAATCTCAGCGAACGTCAGGTGCCGATCCTGGTCCGCCTGTCCGAGGAGAGCCGTCAGGATCTTTCGGTCCTCGAGCGACTCTATGTGCCGGGCGTCAAGGGACCGGTCATGCTGGGTCAGGTGGCCACCCTCGAACTTTCGAGTGGTCCGGCGGTCATCGACCGCTATGATCGGGCGCGCAATGTCACCTTCGAGATCGAGCTCTCCGGCGTACCCCTGGGCGAGGTCACCCGCAAGGTGGCCGAGTTGCCGGCACTCAAGAACCTGCCACCGGGCGTGCGAGTCCAGGAAGTGGGTGACGCCGAGGTCATGGGAGAGTTGTTCGCGAGCTTCGGTCTTGCCATGCTGACCGGCGTGCTGTGCATCTTCATCGTCCTGGTGCTGCTCTTCAAGGACTTCCTTCAGCCGATCTCGATTCTCGCAGCGCTACCGCTCAGCCTTGGCGGCGCGTTCGTGGCCCTGTTGATCGCTCAGAAGAGCTTCTCGATGCCCAGCCTGATCGGCCTCATCATGCTGATGGGCATCGCCACCAAGAACTCGATCCTGCTGGTCGAATACGCGATCGTCGCCCGCCGCGGACGTCCGGCCACCGACACACAGCCCGAACAGCCGCCGATGTCGCGCGGCGAGGCCCTGCTCGATGCCTGCCACAAGCGGGCCCGACCCATCGTCATGACGACCATCGCGATGGGTGCCGGGATGCTGCCGATCGCCATCGGCTGGGGGGCCGCAGACGCTTCGTTTCGGAGCCCGATGGCCGTGGCAGTCATCGGTGGTCTGATCACCAGCACTTTCCTGAGTCTGCTGGTGATTCCAGTGGTCTACACTTTCATGGACGATATCGAGCAGCTGCTGCTGCGGCTGACCCGGCGCAGCAAGCCCGCCACGCACACCGCCAACGCCTGAGGGAGGATCGATGAAGCGAGCAAGCCTGCTACTGCTGATCGGCGCGACCGCACTCGCGAGCGGCTGCGGAGACTCGGCGTTTTTTGACTGGTCCTGTGAATCCGAAATGGCCGACGTCCGCGCTCGGCTGGGTCCCCCCGAAGATGTCCGGACCTACAACTCGAGGGACTACCAGAACACCGATTGGTATTACTGGTCTCGAGGTGTCTCCTACACGTTCACGTACTTTCAGGGCTGCGACGTCAGCTACCAGACCTTCACGCCGATCCGCTAGCCGGCCACGACAAGCCGATCTGTTCACCGAGCGTCCGCAGGCGACGCTCGATGGCCTGCTCGATCACAAGCCCTTCACGTATCGCCACCTGTTCGGCCTCGGCGGCTCGACGCCCCGGCAGGCGAGCGACCTCGCCGGCGTGATCGAGGTAGTGCGAGACCCAGTCGCCGACCAAACCGTCAAAGGTTTCGCGACCATTCACGAGCACCGGGTTGATCACCCAGAAGAAGGCCGAGCCGCCGCCGCTCGCGCCCGGACCCCGAACAGCGTGACGAAGGCCGTCACGTTCGTCCAGTGTGCAGGCGAGGCTACCGGCGAGAAGCTCGCCGAGCATGCCGAGCCCCAGGCCCTTGTAGCCGCCCAC
>CAZAVT010000011.1:12105-21684 GCA_964488395.1 uncultured Burkholderiaceae bacterium
GAAGCAGCATCCCATCAGTCGCGGCCACGGGATCTGTGGTCGGTTGCCCGTTCGCATCGAGCGCCCAGCCCTCGGGGATGGGCTCGCCACGCTGGGCCGCAAGCAGGATGTGACCACGCGCGGCCACGCTGCAGGCCATGTCGAAGACGATCGGAGCCGCGTCAGGAACCGGTGCGGCAAAGGCAATCGGGCTATGGCCGATCAGCGGCCCCTTGCTACCGGGCAGCGCCAGAACCGGTGGCGTACGTTGGATGGCCAATGCGAAAAAGCCCTGTTCGGCAGCGACGAGCGGCAGCATGCCCACCGCACCGAGATGACCGAGGTCGCGCACGAAGCAGAGAACCGCGGGCTGACTGCGAACGGCCTCCAGACACTGGGCCATCGCGCAAATCCCCGCCCACTGCCCCATCGCACCATCGGCACTGATCCGCAGAAGCCCCGCCGACCGCTCGGTCTGCATCACGGGCCGTGGGTTGTACTCGCCGGATTGCAGCTTTGCGACATAGGTCGGCATCCGGCTGATCCCGTGAGTGACGAATCCGCGTGCGTCGGTGCGCACGATCAGCGCGGCGATCTGCTCTGCTTCATCGGCCCGCATGCCGGTCGACTCGAGCACCGAGCCAACCCATGACCGAAGCGCCGGCAACGGGTAGCGCGCTGATGTACCGGGGCTCAGAGAGCTTCCCCTCGGGCTTTTCGGCGCAAAAACGCCACGTCGACGCGGGAGATCGAAATCTCCAGATCACCCAAAATCTCGGTACGGGTCAGCCGACCGGCCAATACTTCGAACATCGCCGAGCGGAGCCGCTCGGCGGCCTCGTCCACGCCACAATCGCCACGGACGATGCCGCCGACGTCGACATCGATGTTGTCGGCGAAGTTGACCGCAGTCTCCGGATTCCCGGTGAGCTTGAGCGTGGGTGCCAAAGGATGGCCGATCGGATTGCCCACGCCGGTCGAAAACAGGATCAGCTGAGCGCCCGATGCGGCCAACGCGGCGATGTTCTCGACTCCAGGCGCTGGCGCATCCATGAACACCAGCCCTCGCTCGCTGGGCCGCTCGCCGTAGCCCACCACCTCGCGCAGAGGGCTGGTTCCCCCCTTGCGAACCGCTCCCATCGATTTCTCTTCCATAGTGGAGAGCCCACCAGCCAGGTTATCGTGCCCGAGCGGCACGATCTGTACACCCTGGAAACGCGCCTGAGCCTCAGCGTCGGCCACCGCCTGCAGCAGCTTCGCTGCCACCTCGGGCGAGGCCGCCCGCTCGGCGAGCAGGTGTTCCGCCCCGATAATCTCTTCGGTCTCGGAAAGAATGGCGGTGCCGCCTCGAGCGACTACCCAATCAGCGACTTTCCCGACCACCGTATTTGCGGTCAAACCCGATGTAGCGTCCGAAGCACCGCATTCGAGACCGATCATCAGAGCCGAGATCGGAGCGGGCTCGCGCACAAGGGCAGCCGCATGATTGGCCATCGACTGAGCCATCTCGACGCCTTGTGCAACCGCTCGCGCCGTTCCGTTGGCGGACTGAACGGCGATCCACTGCACGGGCTTCCCGGATTCAGCGATCGCCCGCGCGTAGCGGCTCGCCGTGACCGACTCGAGGCCCACGACCAGCACAGCGGCAACATTGGGATGCATCCCGTAATGAATCAAGACCCTGTCGTGGCGCTCGGCATCCTGCGCGACCATGCCGCGCCCATAGGCAACGCAGATCGCGACCGCGCCATCGACCTGCGCCGCAATCCGTCGCGCCACCGGGTTGACGTTGTCCATGGCGGAAATGATGGCAATGTGATTGCGAATACCAAACCGCCCATCGGGACGTCGGTACCCGAGAAACCCGTCGCTCATGCCCGATCTCCCCGGCCGCGATTGCTCTCCACGTTGTGGATGTGGACGTGTTCGCCTGCGCCGATCGACACGGTCGCCCGGGCGATCACGACGCCATACTTGCGCACCGGCTCGCCCGGGGCGATCGGGTCAAGCGCGAATTTGTGTCCCATCGCGATATCGTTCCTGAGCACCACGCGGTAAGCCACCCCACACCGATCAATGAGCAACTCGCAACCGGCATCCAGCGGGGCGAGCGAGGTCGCGACGTTATCGGAGCTGTCGATCACCAGCACCCGGGGCGGTTGATCAGGGTTTGTCACTGCCATAGCGCTTCATCGCATCAAGCGTGGCGAGCGTCTGCTCGCGCACCAGTTCGGCCAATGCGGGCGCAGGGGCAAATCGCACCTCGAGCGCAGCCGCGGCGAGACGAGAACGCACGCCGGGGTCGGCAAGCGCGGCACCGATCTCGGTCTCGAGGCGCTTGAGAATCAGCGGGGGCGTTTTCAGCGGAGCAAAAAATCCGAGCCACACCACCAGATCCGTGCCCTGAGTCCCCAGCGATTCCCGCATGCTCGGGGTACCCGGCAGCAAATCGGTTCGCTGGTTCTGCAAGACGACGATCGGGCGAAGTTTGCCCGCGCTGACCTGCGCGAGCGCGGTCGGCAGCCCCACTGCAATCAACGGCACCTGGCCCGCCACCGTGTCGTTCACCGCGGGTGGCCCCCCGTTATAAGGGACATGCATCAGGTTCAAGCCCAGACTGCCCTTGAGCATCAGCATCGCCAGTTCCATCGGCGAACCACTGCCAGGGGTCGCAAACGCTAGCGGCTGAGCCGCTGTGCGAGCCATCGCCATCCACTCCTGGGGCGTCTTCGCCGCGAACTGCGGATGGGCCAGCAACGCCACCGGGATCACGCTGGTGAGCGCGATCGGAGCGAGGTCGCGATAGGGGTCGCTCGACTCATCCATGCCCGGTCGCACTTGCGGGTTGGTCCCGAGCAGCAGCGTGTAGCCATCAGCCGGTACCGAACGCATGGCGTTCATCGCGAGCGTACCAATGGCACCCGGGCGGTTCTCGACCACAAAGGGCTGCCCCATCTGAGACCCGAGTTTTTCGGACAGGACTCGCGCGACAATATCGACCGAACCGCCCGGGGGAAAGCCCACCATGACCCGGACTGTCCGGGTCGGATAGTCCTGCGCCCAGGCGCCCGCCGCCGCTGTCAGACTGAGCACAAGAGCCAGGCCCAGTCGGGCACGCGTCAAGAGACTGCTCATCGATCCCCTCTCCCCTTAGCTTTTCTTGAAGCTCAGGATGGTACGCGTGATTCGCTCAGTCAGTCGCCAACCGGCTTGCGTCAGGCGCAGGCGGTCACGGTACTCTCCGAGAACCTCCGGCCCGCCGACCTCATACGGTGGGGCGTCGTCGGCCCGGCCCCGGAGATACCGATAGACCGTGACATAGCTCGTTGCCTGCGCCTCCTCGGCGCTGAGGAGACGAACCACCGTATTGGCCAGTACATGACGGGTGATCCGGTTGGGTGGGCGCGCCGCATAGGCGGTGCGCAGGGCCTCGATGCCGATGAAGCGCTCGCCATCGCGATCCATCGTGGCGTCATCGGTGAACAAGGCGAGGGCCTTGCCGTAATCGCCCGCATCCGTATGCAGGGCAAGTTCGTGAATCACCTGGCGGCAGGCGCTTTCGGCCAGGAGGCGAAGGGAGTCCTCGATGAGTAAGTTCAAGCATCCTCCAGGCGAGTTCGGCGATCGACCAAGACGGCTGCGCAAGCGACGCACCGCAATCGAGACAGTACGGTGCGGAGCGTGCCGGCGCAACCAACGCCGGCGCTCGAGGCAGCCCTGTTCCAAGGCATCACCCTGGGTCTCAGCTATCGGGGATCGCCCGGCGCCACGGGCCGCAGCAGCTGCCGGCGACGCGCATGCGCCTCGATGCTTTCGGTCGAGAACCACCAGGGCAACAACCGGCCCTCGAACCACGCTGCCAATTGATCTTTCTGGTGCGGATGAAACTGCCGGTCGACCACGCCGCCCGAGACCACTGCCTCGATCTTATCGACGTCACCGAGATCGGCGACCAGCCTCATGGAGGCGATCGAATCGGTCTCGAAGCCACCCTGGAAACGGGTGGCCGCGCGGGCAATCGTCGCGCTCGAGCCACTGAGCGGCGCCGAGGGCAGACCCAACAGGTCGCGTCCAAGACCCGTGCGACGCAGCGGACTGCTGAAGGTGACCCGATGCTCAGCGCCCCAGCGCCAGGCCGACGGGTCTGCGCCGTGCCGCGCTGTCAGTTCCGCCTTGACGGTCGCCGCTGACCGCCGGATCAGATCGGGCAGGGTCTCGCGCTGTGCGGTCCGAAGGTCGTCGAACCAGGAAAGCTCGGGCTGGCGGATCATTTGGTCGAATAATTCCTGCCATGCGTAGCGGCGAGCAAGCCATTCACGCGCGAGCGGCTCACCCAAATCATCCACGAATGTCTCCCACACCAGTTGTTCGTAGAGCCGGTGGTAGACCAGTGGGGCCGCAAGCGCCTGGTTGTCGTGGCCGTCCCAGGCCTCGAGGATATGGGCCAGATCCGCATGCGCCGGATCACCCCGTAGGGCCGCGACGAGCAGCGGCTTGAGACGCAGCGCCTGCAGGTTCTTCACATCGTTGAGCAGCGTGATGTGATCGGCCGTGCGCATCGGCCGCGCCTGAGCGAGCACTTCGACGATCCGCCCGATCCGATCACTCGCCGCAAAATACGAGGAGTATTCATAGGGATAGTCGTCCGGTCGGGTGTCGTGATTGGCGGTGCCGACCCAGGCCCGCGATGAGTGCCCGGGGCTCAGCATCAGCCCAGGCATCTGCGCCGGTGGAATGAACCCCTGCCAGTCATAGTCCGCCTGCGCCGGCCGGGGGTGGCTACCTGGAGCACCGGCTCGGATCGGCACGCGGCCACTCGCGCGATACCCGATCATGCCGGACCGATCCGCAAACACCACATTGAAATAAAGCAGGTCCATCGCCTGCACCGCCCGATCGGCCTCGGGTGCACTGCGCGCACGAAGCAGGCGATCGATACCGATCTCGCCACCGGGCAGTTGCGCCGAAGCCATCCTGAGGCTCAGCACCTGCTCGCCGGTGGCGCCGAAGACGGGCCCGCTGATGACCGGCCCACGCACCGTGCTGCGGATCCGCAGAACTTCCTCGCGAAAGCCTCCCGGCGCCGACTTGTCCCTGATGCGGATCCGCTCCTCGAGGATCTCGAAGGGGCGGACCTGCCCGGCGTCAAGGTAATGATCCGACTGGCCCGGCGCAAGGGTCTCGATGAATAGATCCTGGGCATCGCCGTAGGCATTGGTCACACCAAAGGCGACGGCATCGTTACGGCCCGTCAACAGGCCCGGAACGGCGGGTAGCGCTGCGCCAACGGCCCGGATCTCGGGTGAGAACAGACCGACCGGGTGCCAGATGCCGGGGAGCAGTCGGGAATCGAGGTGCGGATCGTTGACGACGACCGCAGCACCGCTCGCGCTGCGAGAGGGCGCGATCGCCCAGTTATTGCTCCCGATGGCGAGCGGGGGCTGCATCGGGTTGGGCAGGTCCAAGCCCTCGAGCGCGGCGAGCAAGGGCCAGCCACCGGTTGCCCCTGGGCTCGGCACCCCCTCCAAGGTACGAAGGGGCACGGTGCGCAGCGGATTGATATGGACCGGTGCAAGTTCGCGCAGTGCCCGGTCAGCGCCCAGCCGGTCGATCAGTTTCTGCAGGGTCAGCTCGTCGCGGAAATTGACCGTCTGGCTCCAGTTCACGTAGTGCAGCACGGTCAGCATATCGACCAGGGTCCAGGGCTGGGGCTCAAACCCGGCCAGACGCAGCTCTATCGGATGATCATCGGCATGATCCCGGATATAGGCGTTCATGCCCTCGGCATACCAGACCAGAAAATCACGCGCCTGAGGCGACAGCAGTGCCGCATGCCGCGCGGCATTTCGTCGCAGGCCCACCAGGCGGATCGCCCGATCGTTGGAGAGGCCGGTCGGGCCGATCGCCTCGGCGAGCCGACCGTTGGCCATGGCGCGGTAACCCTCCATCTGGAACAAACGGTGCTGAGCGGTGACAAAACCCTGGGCGCGGAGCAGATCGGGCGTATTGGCCGCAAAGATGTATGGGATCCCATGCCCGTCGCGCAACACCCGGACAGGTGCGCTCAAGCCTTGAACCTGCAGTTCGCCGTCGACCACCGGGCCACGGGACTGGCCGACGATCGAGCAGCCCCCCCAAAGGAGGCAGGCCAGGAGCATCGACAGGGCCCCGACTCGCCTGGATCGTTGCTCGCAAAAGCTCGTCATGGCGTCTCTCCGGTTGCAGGCTGCTGCCCACCGCTGGGCGTGAGGGATCCTGGGCCGCCCCCCGCCCGATTCTGTGGCGTAGCGTCGGCCGGCGTCAATCGGTAGAAACCTCGGCGCAGATGCACGCTGGCCCTGCTTCGTCGTATGCTTGCGCCCAACGAGAACATGCGCAGCGCCGGTCAGTCGCCTTTTTCCAGGAACCGGCCCCCTGACGCATCGTCCACCAGCCAGGAGGAGTCCGAGCCGATGAATATCGCGGAGCACGTCGCCCGGATCGCACGGGAGCGCCCACACCACCCCGCCCTGATTTTCGAGGGGCAGAGCCTCAGTTACGCGACGCTGGAACAATGCGCCAGTGCTTTGGCGGACGCCATGGCACGAGCCGGCGTCAAGACCGGGGACCGGATCGCGCTTTACCTACCCAACATCCCCGCTTTCGCACTCGCCTACCTCGCCAGCCTGCGGCTTGGCGCCATCGCCGTGTCGATCAACGCGATGCTCAAGGCCGAGGAGGTCGCCTTCATCCTGAAGGACACCACGCCCCGCATCGTCTTCACGACAGCCGAACTCGCACCCAATGTTTCGCCCCTGCAATGTCCGAGCGTGCGGCACCTGATCACTTGCGAGGGCGGATCGGCGATCGCCGATCCCCTAGAGGAATGGCTCGAGCGTGGCTCGCCCCTGCGGCCGATCCAGCCGATGGACCCGGACGCCCCGGCGCTCATCCTTCATACCACCGGCACCACCGGCTTTCCGAAGAGCGTCACCCTGAGTCACTTCAACGTGATCAGCAACACCCGGACCTCGGCACGCAGTTCGGGCTACCGGAGCAGCGACCGGCTGGTCTGTTATCTACCGCTGTGCCAGGCATTTGCCCAGAACCACCTGATGAACGCCTGCTTCGAAGCAGGCGCCACCCTGGTGCTGCTGCGCCGCTTCAGCCCCGACGCCATTGTGCAAGCCCTGCGACGGACCCGCGCGACCATGTTCTTCGGCGTGCCCACCGCCTATGTGACCCTTCTCAATGCCGACCTGCGGCCTGAAGCGCTCAGTGGGATCCGCTATTTTTTCTCAGCTGCGGCAAGCCTCCCGCAAGACATCGCCCGCCAATGGATTCAACGCTTCGGCCAGCCCATCCACCAGGGCTATGGACTCACCGAGTGCTCGCCACTTGCGGCCTATCATGATGCGAGCCCGCACAAGCCAGGTAGCGTCGGGCGGGCGGTGGAGGGTTTCGACATTCGGATCCTCGATGAGGAAGGACAGGAGGTCGAGCGCGGCGCCTGGGGCGAGATCTGTATCCGCGGACCGGGTGTGATGCTGGGTTACTGGCGCAAGGCCCAGGAAACCGAGCAGGTCCTGCGGGGAGGATGGCTTCATTCAGGCGACATCGGCGTCATGGACGACGACGGCTATGTGTCGATCATCGGCCCGATCAAGGACATGATCGATGTGGCAGGGGTCAAGGTCTGGCCCACCGAAGTCGAGAGTCTCCTCTATCACCATCCTGCGGTCCGCGAAGTCGCTGTCTATGGCGAGCCCCATCCGGAAACCGGCGAACGGGTCAGTGCTGCCGTGGTCCTTCGGGCCGGTTGGCGGCTCGACAGCGAGGCCTTGATCGGCTTTTGCCGCGATCGTCTCGCGGCCTGCAAGGCGCCTCATCGGGTCGAGTTTGTCGCCACTTTGCCCCGAAGCGCGACTGGCAAGGTTCTGAAGCGCCTGCTGCGCGCCCGGGCGCAGCTGAGGCAGGCCCAGGCCAGTTCCGACCGCCCAACTGCAGGGCTGCCGTCCGGCTTGAGGTCATGACGGAGCTTCGCTCGCTCCCGGGCCGGGATGACGGAGCGCGGATGAGCGAGTTGCCAGATGAATTCCGGACCTGGCTCGTCGAGGCCGGATTTGCGAGCGGCGACGCGCCGGGGATCAGCGCCCAGGCGCTGGCTGGCGGTGTTTCCTCGGATATCTGGCGGGTCGAGTTGCCCTCGGGGGTCTATTGTGTCAAGCGCGCCCTGCCGCGACTGAAGGTTGCAGCCATCTGGGAAGCCCCGGTCGAGCGCAACAGCCACGAGGCAGCCTGGTTGCGGCATGTCGAGGCGATCGATCCCCGCTTCGCACCCCGCTGCATCGCCAATGACGACCGGCGGGGCATGCTATTGATGCCCTTCCTGCCACCGAATCTTTATCGATCCTGGAAAACGCAACTCGCGCTGGGTGAGGCCAGGGTGGACGACGCCCACGAGGTCGGACGGCGTCTGGCGACCATCCATGCGCGCTCGGCGCTCGAACCGGCGCTGGCGCGCCGGTTCGATCACACCCCGCTCTTCGAGGCCATCCGAATCGAGCCCTACTTGCTCGCTACCGCTCGCCGCCATCCCGACCTCGCCGGCCGACTGCATCAACTGGCCGAACAAACCCGCTGCAACCGCCTGAGCCTGGTGCACGGTGATGTCAGCCCGAAGAATATCCTCATCGGTCCGGAGGGGCCGGTTCTGCTCGACGCGGAATGCGCATGGTGGGGCGACCCGGCCTTTGACGCAGCCTTCTGCCTCAATCACCTGCTCCTGAAGCGGCTCTGGGCGCCGGACCACGCATCACTGCATCGCACGTGTTTCAGTGCCTGGGTCGAGGGCTACCGTCAGGGTCTGGCCGAACAAGAGGGCGGCTGGGAACCCTGGCCCGTGCTCGAAGCGCGCATCGCCGGCTTGTTGCCAGCCCTGTCACTGGCGAGAGTGGACGGCAAGTCTCCGGTGGAATACCTCACCGAACGGTGGCAGCTCGAACGGGTCCGTTCCCTATCCCGCGAAGCCCTGCTCACCCCATCGAAAAGTCTGGCCGGCATCAACCAGCAATGGAGCGTCACCCAGTGAATCAATTGGCCACCACCCAGTCTCCCAGCCTCGGCGAGCCCAGGATCCGATCGCTTCGCGGCCGACGGATCTGGGACAGTCGGGGCAGGCCCACCCTGGAGGCCGAGGTCGAACTGGATGACGGTAGCGTCGGCCTGGGGCAAGCACCCGCCGGTGCCTCGACCGGCTCAAGAGAGGCCCGTGAGCTGCGAGACGGTGGGCAGCGACTCGGCGGACTGGACGTCTCGCAGGCGATCGATCGCATCGAGCGTGTCCTCAAGCCTCGCCTGATGGGTCGGATAGCCGCCGCTCAGGCCGATATCGATGCCGCATTGATCGCTGCAGACCCGAGTCCGGACAAGGCCCAGCTGGGCGGCAACACGACGCTTGCGGTCTCGCTCGCCTGTGCCCAGGCGGCTGCCAAGGCCCGCGCGGTGCCCTTGTTCGAGCACCTGGCCAGCCTGCACGCTCGCCCCACCAGCCGACCCTGGCGACTGCCGCTGCCGCAGATCCAGATCTTCGGCGGCGGCGCCCATGCCGGGCGGCGGGTG
>CAZAVT010000012.1:0-14562 GCA_964488395.1 uncultured Burkholderiaceae bacterium
CATGGCTTCTGTCAACAAGGTGATCCTGATGGGTAACCTCGGCCGTGACCCCGAGACCCGTTTTTCGCCCAATGGGGGCGCCATCTGCAACGTGTCGATCGCGACCACTCGTTCCTGGAAGGACAAGAATTCCGGTGAGCGGCGCGAGGAAACCGAGTGGCACCGGGTCGTGTTCTACGACCGCCTGGCCGAGATCGCGGGCGAATACCTCAAGAAAGGCCGGCCGGTCTACGTCGAAGGTCGGCTCCAAACCCGCAAGTGGCAGGACAAGGACGGCCAGGACCGATACACCACGGAGATCATCGCGACCGAGATGCAGTTGCTAGGCTCGCGTGACGGTGGCGGCGGGGCCGGGACAGGTGAGGAAGGCGCTGCCCGCGAGGCTCCCCAGCGGGCCGCGGCCGGGGCGGCGGGCGGTGCGCGCAAACCCGCGTCGGGCTTCAATGACGCTGATGACGACATTCCCTTCTGATCTTTCTATAATGGCGGGTTCTTCAGATTGCCGGGGCCATCTTGCGGTGGTCCCCCGAAAGCCATGCCGATCTACGCCTATCGTTGCCAGGACTGCGGCTTCGAGAAGGATCAGCTCCAAAAGCTCTCCGACCCGCCGCTCACTCAGTGCCCCTCCTGCAATCAGCAGGGGTTTGGTCGTGTTCTGACCGCGCCTGCCTTCCAGCTGAAGGGCAGCGGCTGGTACGTCACCGATTTTCGTGACCAGGGCAAGGGCGCCAAGGGCAAGCCCGCCGCCGACGACGGCGGGGCGACGGCACCGACGGACAAGGGCGCTGCGCCTGCAGGCGCGGGCGAACAGGGGGCAAGTGCGAAGCCTGCGAATGGGGGTGGGGGCGGTGCTCCCGCCGCCCCAACAGCGGCGTCTTCTTCGTCGGGGGCGGCTGCCTCGACATCCTCGGGGAGCGGGTCGGGTACGCCGGCGCCCGCCTGATCGCCGGGCAGGCCGCCCGGTATTGCTGCCATCCCACCACCGGTCCGGCGAGAACGACGCTGCCCGACAGGTGCTGGGCAGGAGATACGATGAAAAAGTACTTCATCACCGGGTTGCTGCTCTGGATCCCCGTCGTGATCACGATCTGGGTGATCGAGGTCATCGTCACCACCCTCGACCAGAGCCTCTTGCTGCTGCCCGAGACCTGGCAGCCCAAGGCCCTGATCGGTTGGTCGGTTCCCGGGTTTGGGGTGGTCCTCACCGTATTGGTCCTGTTTCTCACCGGCCTGCTGGCGCGCAACATCATCGGCGAGCGCCTGGTCCAGATTTGGGAAAACCTGCTCGGCCGCATTCCGATCGTGCGCAGCATCTACTCGAGCGTGAAGCAGGTGAGCGACACCATCCTGTCACCCAACGGGCAGGCCTTTCGCAAGGCGCTCCTGGTGCAGTACCCACGCGAGGGGGTCTGGACGATCGCCTTTCAGACCGGAACCCCCGCTGCCGAGGTTCGTCGCCTGGTCCCGGCCGAGATGGTGGCCGTCTATGTGCCGACCACCCCAAACCCCACCTCGGGATTTTTTCTGATGCTGCCTCGAGCCGATGTCATCGAGCTCGACATGAGCGTCGACGAGGCCCTGAAATATGTCGTGTCGATGGGCGTGGTCGCGCCCGGTGACCGCGGCGTCACGCCCGAAATCGGGCACTGAACGGAGAGATTCCCGATGCGTACCTGCTATGTCGGCCAGCTTGGTAGCGGCCACCTCGACCAGATCGTCACCCTATTCGGCTGGGTGCATCGTCGCCGTGATCATGGTGGTGTGATCTTCATCGACCTGCGCGATCGCGAGGGCCTGGCTCAGATCGTGTGTGATCCCGATCGTGCCGCGATGTTCTCAACCGCCGAGCGGATCCGCAACGAATTCTGCGTACGCGTGATCGGCAAGGTCCGCCGCCGTCCGGCCGGTACCGAAAACACTCAGCTCGGCAGTGGCGAGGTCGAGGTTCTGTGCCACGAACTCGAGATCCTCAACCCGTCGGTGACGCCCCCGTTTCAGCTCGACGACGACAATCTCTCCGAGACCACCCGGCTGACCCACCGGGTGCTTGATCTGCGTCGTCCGGCCATGCAGAACAACCTCAAGTTGCGGTATCGGGTCGCGATGGAGGTGCGCCGTTTTCTCGATGCCCAAGGCTTCATTGACATCGAGACCCCGATGCTCACCAAGTCAACGCCCGAGGGTGCGCGAGACTATCTCGTGCCCTCGCGCGTCAATGCCGGACAGTTCTTTGCGCTGCCCCAGTCGCCCCAGCTCTTCAAGCAGTTGCTCATGGTGTCGGGTTTTGATCGCTACTACCAGATCACCAAGTGTTTCAGGGACGAGGACTTGCGCGCCGACCGCCAGCCCGAGTTCACCCAGATCGATTGCGAGACGTCCTTTCTTTCCGATGTCGAGATTCGTGCGATCTTCGAGCAGATGATCCGTAGCGTGTTCAAGAGCGCGATCGGGGTTGAGCTGGCTGCGCAATTCCCGCAGATGAGCTATGCCGAGGCGATCGAGCGCTATGGCTCGGACAAGCCAGATCTGCGGGTGCGGTTGCAGTTCACCGAGCTCACCGACGCCATGAAGGATGTGGATTTCAAGGTGTTCAGCGCTGCGGCGAACATGGAGGGTGGCCGCGTCGTGGCGCTGCGTGTGCCGGGCGGCGCTTCGATCTCGCGCGGTGAGATCGACCAGTGGACCCAGTTCGTCGCCATCTACGGTGCCCGTGGACTTGCCTGGATCAAGGTGAATGAGATTGCGCGCGGTCGAGATGGTCTTCAGTCGCCGATCGTCAAGAATCTGCACGATGCGGCGATCACGGCCATTCTCGAGAGAAGCGGTGCGGTCGACGGCGATCTGATTCTGTTTGGCGCGGATCGTGCCAAGGTAGTGAACGACGCCATCGGTGCCTTGCGTATCCGGGTCGGGCGCTGTGAGTGCGGTCGTCGGAGCGGTCTCTTGGGGGACGCCTGGAAGCCGCTCTGGGTGGTCGACTTCCCGATGTTCGAATACGACGAGGAAGACAGCCGCTGGGTTGCAGTACATCACCCCTTCACCGCACCCAAGGACGGGCATGAGGATCTGCTCGAGACCGACCCCGGTCGCTGCGTGGCCAAGGCCTATGACATGGTGCTCAATGGCTGGGAGATCGGGGGGGGCTCGGTACGAATTCATCGCGAGGAGGTCCAGAGCAAGGTCTTTCGAGCGCTGCGCATCGGGCCCGAAGAGGCTCGGGCCAAATTCGGCTTCCTGCTCGATGCGCTGCAGTACGGCGCACCGCCCCACGGGGGGATCGCGTTCGGTTTGGACCGGATCGTGACCATGATGGCTCGCGCCGACTCGATCCGAGACGTGATTGCCTTTCCGAAAACCCAGCGCGCCCAGTGCCTGCTGACCCAGGCGCCCTCGACTGTCGAGGAGCGGCAGTTGCGTGAGCTCCACATCCGTTTGCGCAGCAGTCCTGGCGGCTCCGCGGCGTGAGCGCAATCGCTATCGCGCTGATCCCGAGTCCGCCCCCCTTCGGCCGGCTCAGTCAACTGCTTGGGCCGGTTTGACGAGATGGCTGGCGACAAGATCCCTGAGTCGGTGTTGGTGGTGATCTACACCCCGGCTCTGGAGGTCCTACTTCTCGAACGTGCTGATCGTCCTGGCTTTTGGCAATCGGTCACAGGCAGCAAGGATCGGATCGATGAGCCCCTCAAAGACACCTGTCGGCGAGAGGTCTTCGAGGAAACGGGTATCCAGGCCGATCGTTACCGCCTGATCGACTGGAAGCTCAAACAGCGCTATGAGATCTATGCTCATTGGCGACATCGCTATCCCCCGGGTGTGACCCACAACACCGAACATGTCTTTGGTCTCGAGCTCCCGAGTCCCGTCGAGGTTCGCCTGGCGCCTCGGGAGCATCTGCGCTCGGTTTGGCTGCCCTGGGAGCAGGCGGCCGATCGTTGCTTTTCCTGGACCAATGTCGAGGCGATTCGGCTGTTGCCGGCGAGAGCGCAGTCCCGCGCCTCCGAGGATCGATGAGGCCGTCATGCGCCTTCGCGTTGCCACTTACAACATTCATAAGGGCGTGCTGCGCGAGCTTTTCGGGCTGCGCCGGGTACCCAGCATTCACGAACTGCGCCATCGGCTCCACCAGCTCGAGGCTGACCTGATCCTCCTGCAGGAGGTTCAGGGCGAGCATAAGCGCCATGCGGGTCGATTCGAGCACTGGCCCGCCGAGCCTCAGGACCAGTTCCTGGCCCGCTCGCCAGGTGTCCGCCAGAGCTTCGAGACCGCCTATGGCGCCAACGCCCATTACCTGCACGGACACCACGGCAATGCCCTGCTCTCGCGTTTCCCGATCCTCGAGCGCACGCACCGGGACTTCTCCGACCATGCCCTCGAAAAGCGTGGGGTGCTTCATTGCGTCGTTGACCTCGGAGCCTTGCCGCTCCATTGCTTTGTCGTCCATTTCGGCTTGCTCGCGCGCAGTCGTGAGCGACAGCTCGAGGCGCTGATCGACTGGATCAGCCGCTCGGTACCCGAGGATGCGCCCCTCATCATCGGGGGCGATTTCAACGACTGGCGTAATCAACTTTCGCGCCGTCTATGCAACGACCTGGGACTGGTTGAGGCCTTTGACGCCTGTCGTGCGCCGCCGCGTGGCGAGCCTGTGGCACGATCCCTGCGCGATCGGCTAGCGAGGCTAGGAGAGGATTTCGAACCGGGCACGGGCGCGGTCCTTCGACGGGTCCGATCGGCTCGGACTTTTCCGGCGCTGGTGCCCTGGTTGCGGATGGATCGGATCTACCTGCGCGGTTTCCGCGTCGAAAATGCGCGAGTGCCCAGGGGCGCCGCCTGGGCGCGATTGTCTGATCACAGCCCGGTGATCGCCGACCTGAATCTGTTGCCGCAGACGGTACCCGCGACCGCGGCCGATGCCTGACACCCCTGCCCGGTCCGAGCTCACCGCCCGCTGGTCGCGCAGATCCAGACTTCGATTCGTTGGATCCCACCAGATCGCGCTGCTCCAAAGTGGCTCGGAGTACTTCCCGGCGCTGATTGCCGCGATCGATGCGGCCTGCGAATCGATCCGCCTCGAAACCTACATCTTTCACGATGACGAGGCGGGCCGGGCGGTGGCTGATGCACTCGCTCGAGCAGCCGGGCGCGGGGTCTCGGTGCATCTGCTGATCGACGGCTTCGGGACCCCAACCTTGTCGGGTGAAGCGTCAGCGCTGATTGGGGCGGCAGCTGTGCGGGTGCGAGTCTTCAGGCCGCTACGCCTCGCCTTTGGTCTTCGGCTCAGGATGCTTCGGCGCCTGCACCGCAAGCTCTGTGTGATCGATGGGACTGACGCTTTTGTAGGCGGGATCAACATCCTCGATGACCGAGTCGACTTGCGGGCTGGTGCGCTCGATGAGCCTCGCCTGGATTTTGCGCTGAGGCTTCGGGGGGCTGTGGTCCTGCAAATCGAACAGGCCATGATCGCTGCTTGGGAGGAAAGTGCCGCGCATGAGCGGCCACGTGTGGCGATCGGTGGGATGGAGCGTCCCACCCTTGATCGAGCAAGGCTTTGCGAAACGGTTCCGACGGATGAGGCCGTCTCCTGCGGACTTGACCGCGACGATCCAAACCCCACGGTTCGCTGGCTCGATCGGGTCCGGGTGGCGCTGGCGTTGCGCGACAATGTCCGCAACCGGCGAACCATCGAGCGGGCCTATCTGCGGGCCATTGGCAGAGCTCGGCGGGAGGTGCTGATCGCCTGCGCGTATTTTCTTCCCGGTCGGCGATTTCGCCGAGCGCTTGTCGCGGCTGCCCGTCGCGGGGTCCGCGTGCGCCTGCTCCTGCAGGGCCGTATCGAGTACGCGGTGCCGCACTTCGGGACCCAGTCGCTCTATCAGGCGCTGCTTGCTGAAGGCGTGCAGATCTTCGAATACGACCCGAGTTTTCTTCACGCCAAGGTCGCCATCGCCGATGACTGGGCCACCGTGGGATCATCCAATATCGATCCCTTGTCGCTGTTGCTGGCGCGAGAGGCGAACATCGTGGTTCGCTCGACGCGTTTTGCGAGCTTGCTCCGTGTCCGGCTCGAGGAGGCGATCGATCGGGGCGGCAAGCCCATTGCGCTGGAGCACCTGCAGCGTCAGCCCTGGTGGCGCCGAGCAGCGGCTCGGGCGGCATGGGGGCTGCTGCGGATCGGAATTGCGGTCTCAGGCAAGGGCCTGCGGTACTGAGTGGGCTTGGCCATGTTCGAAGGCGATCCGGTGAGCGAGGACCTGGTGGTGCTGCGGCCCGAGGGGCTCTATTGCCCTCAAGGCGACTTTCATCTCGACCCCTGGCGGCCCGTTGAGCGGGCGCTGATCACTCACGCCCATGCCGATCATGCGCGTCCAGGTCATCGTCACTACCTGAGCGCGGCCGAGGGCGAAACGGTGATGAGAGCCCGGCTCGGGTCGGTCAGCCTGCAGAGCCTCGGATGGGGTGAACAGCTGCGAATCGGTGCGGTCACAGTCTCCTTTCACCCGGCAGGCCACGTTCTGGGCTCAGCACAGATCCGGATCGAGCATGCCGGGCGTGTCTGGGTGCTCACGGGGGATTACAAGCTCGCCGCCGATGCGAGCTGCCGGGCGTTCGAGCCCGTGCGTTGTGACACCTTGATCACTGAGTCCACTTTTGGGCTGCCCATTTATCGTTGGCAATCGCCCGAGCGCCTCTTCGGCGACCTGCTGAGTTGGTGGCAGGCCAACGCCCGTGAGGGCCGCACGAGCGTGCTCTTCTGTTATGCGCTGGGCAAGGCGCAGCGTGTGATGATGGGCCTTGATCAAGCGGCGGGTCGCCTGCTCCCGGGCTCACTCTACTGCCACCCGGCAATTGCGCCGCTCAACCAGGCCTATCGGGATGCCGGTGTCGACCTTCCCGGCTACGAGCCTTGGCCTGATGCTGCGGGGCGGGGCGGTTTCGCCCCCGGCTCGCTGATCCTCGCACCACCGGCGGCAGCGGGCGGCGCGCTGATGCGGCGTGCCGGCGAGGCGAGCCTCGCATTTGCCTCCGGCTGGATGCAGGTTCGGGGCGTACGCCGGAGGCGGGGCGTGGATCGAGGCTTCGTGCTCTCCGATCATGCCGATTGGCCGGGTCTGCTCGCGGCAATCAGCGCAAGCGGCGCAGAGCGCGTGATCGTCACTCATGGTTTCGAGTCGGTGATGGTGCGGCATTTGCGCGAGTCCGGCCTGCAGGCAGCCTCCTTCAAGACCGAATATGGCGGTGAACGGGAGGATGCGACCCAGGTCCCGACCGACCCGCCCGGGCCACAGCCGGCCATCCGGCAAGGGCCCACTGCCACGACGCTTGATGCATATCAGGATGGGCCGGACCAAGCGCCGTCATGAGAGTCTTTACTGCCCTCTACCGACAGCTGGATCGCTCGACCGCGCTGCGCGACAAGTCCCTTGCCCTGCGCGAGTACTTCTCAACTGCGCCGATCGGCGACGCGGCATGGGCTTTCCATTTCCTGTCCGGTGGCGCGGCTCGGCGCATCATCAATACGCGGGTCCTTCGTGAGGCAGCACTTGCGGCGACCGGGCTTGCCGACTGGCTGTTCGAAGAGTGCTATCAAAACGTCGGCGATCTGGCAGAGACGGTTGCGCTGATCCTCGACACACCCGGTGCTGGCAGTGACCTGAGTCTCGATGAATGGATGCGAGAGCGCCTCTTGCCGATCGGTGCGCTCGCGCCTGAGCAGGCGGTCAGGGCGATCCTCGCCTGCTGGGCCGAACTCGACCGGGAACAGCGCTTCATGTTCAACAAATTGATCACCGGCGGCCTGCGGGTCGGGGTGTCTCGCCAGCTGGTGCTGCGCTCGCTCGCCGAGGTCCACGGCCTTGCGCCGGGGCTGCTCGCGCAACGGCTGATGGGGTTCAACCAGCACACGAGGCTTGCTGATCCGGTGGCCTTCCAGGCGCTGTTAGCGGGAGTGCCCGATCCAATCGAGCATCCGGGCGGCTTGACAGCGGCCGAACCTTCGACCAGCGCGAGCAGCTTCATCGCACTCCTGCCGCTGCCCTTCCAGCTTGCCCAGACTTGGCGCGAGGAGGACGCCGTGAGCGTTTCGGCTCGTGAGTGCCTGTTCGAATGGAAATGGGACGGCATCCGCGCGCAATTGATTCGCGAATCCGATCAGGTGGCTCTTTGGTCAAGAGGCGAGGAACTCATCACCGATCGCTTTCCCGAGATCGCTCAGGCAGCCCTTGCTCATTTGCCAGCCGGGACGACCCTCGATGGCGAGATCCTTTGCTGGTCGTCCGACGCTGAGAGACCGCGCCCGTTTGCCGATTTACAGACCCGCATCGGACGCAGGGCGCCTTCGCGCAAGACCTTGCGGGAGCGACCAGCGGTTTTCGTCGCCTTCGACTGCCTGCGCGCGGGCGGCGAAGACCTGCGTGACACCGTCCTGGTCGAGCGACGGCGGCGACTCGATGCACTCTCCTTTCTTTTCGGCGAGTCTCAAGGCACCCTTCGCAACCTCGCGCCCATCGAGCCGTCGGACTGGCCCGAGGTGGCGCGATTGCGCGATGAGGCGCGCGAGCAGGGTGCCGAGGGACTGATGATCAAGCATCGGCGGTCGCGCTACCTCATCGGTCGAATCCGCTCGCCTGACGGGGCGAACTGGTGGAAATGGAAGCTCGATCCCTGGACGGTCGATGCGGTTCTCGTCTATGCACAGACCGGTCACGGCCGGCGCGCCGGCCTCTACACCGACTACACCTTTGCGGTCTGGTCCGGTCCTGCGACCGATCCCGAGCGCCGCCTGGTGCCGTTTGCTAAGGCCTATTCAGGACTCACCGACGCCGAGATCCGCGAGGTCGACGCGATCATCCGCCGGACCACGGTCGAGCGCTTTGGCCCGGTCCGGAGCGTCGATCCGAGCCTGGTGTTCGAGATCGCGTTTGAGGGCATTCAAGTTTCGAGCCGGCATCGGGCCGGCGTCGCAGTTCGCTTCCCAAGGATGGTGCGCAGGCGTTTCGACAAACGCCCTGAAGACGCCGACACCCTGACGAGCTTGCTTGCCCTGCTGCCGCCTACAGGGGGCGCTTCAGTCGGGCCGGATCAATGAGAGAAATTCGCGGCGCAGCGCATCGGAGGCGAGGAAAGAGCCGCGCATGATCGACGAGGTCATCGAGCTGTCGTCCTTCACCCCTCGCCAGTGCATACAAAAGTGATCGGCTTTCATGACGACAGCCAGACCATCGGGCTTGAGCAGCCGCTCCAGTTCATCGGCGAGCAACTTGACCGCCTCTTCCTGGATCTGCGGCCGGCTCATGATCCAGTCGGCGACCCGAGCGTACTTGGACAGGCCGATCAGCCGCGACTCGGCATTGGGCAGGACACCGATCCAGATGCGGCCGAGAATCGGGCACAGGTGATGCGAACACGCCGATCGAACGGTGATCGGCCCCACCACCATCAGCTCGTTGAGGCGTTCGACGTTCGGAAAGTCCGTGACGGACGGCATCGGGTCGTAACGACCTCGGAAGACCTCCCGCAGATACATCTTCGCAACCCGACGCGCGGTCTCGTGGGTATTGTGGTCGCTGTCGGTATCGATCACCAGCGACTCGAGGAGCGCCTGCACGCGGGCCTCGACTTCGGTCTTGAGCGCGTCGCGCTCGGCGTCCGAGTGGATGAATTCGGCGATGTTGTCATTGGCATGGTAGCGTCGCCCGGCCGCAACAATTCGCTTGCGGATCACCTCTGACATCGGGCGACCGAAGGTCTCTTCACGGACCCAGGCCGCTTGGCCCGGCAGGGGTTTGACGAGGGTGGAGGATTGGCTCATTGGGTATTTCTCCTGAACGACGGGGGGTCGGCGCTGTGAGCCTGGCCGAACCGGCTGCAAACGATGAGGCAAGATCGAGGCGCCTGCTGCAAAGACCATGCGCAGGGTTCCGGTAAAGCCGTTCTGCAACCCTACTCCTTTGTGGAGTTTTGCGGTGGAGTTTTCCTGCTCTGAGTCATCGCCCTTCCAAGTCATGGCGGGTGAGCGCTCACCAACGATCTTTGGCGTGGACTTCAGTTCTGCCCCCGGGCCGCGCAAGCCGATCACGGTCGCGCAGGCGCGACTATGCACAGGCGCCGAGCGCGAGCGGGGGGCGCACTTGGCCGTTGAGACTTTTTTTGAGCTCGACACTTTGGCCGGGTTCGATTCGTTTCTACGCACACCGGGGCCCTGGGTCGGCGGCTTCGACTTCCCCTTCGGCCTGCCGCGTGAACTGGTCGAGTCGCTCGACTGGCCGCGCGAGTGGCCCCTCTTGGTGCGGCATTTCGCAGCGATGCCGCGCGACGCGATTCGTGATCGGTTTCGCGCGTTCTGCGCCGCGCGTCCGGTGGGCGGCAAGTTCGCGCACCGCGCGACCGATCGGCCCGCCGGTTCCTCGCCCTCGATGAAATGGGTCAATCCGCCCGTGGCCTGGATGTTCCAGGCGGGTGCCCCGCGGCTCCTTGCCGCTGGCGTGCATCTGCCGGGCCTGCACGCCGGCGACAACACACGGATTGCCCTCGAGGCTTATCCGGGCATGGTGGCCCGCTCGGTGACTCGACGGTCTTACAAGAGCGATGATCCGAGGGCGCAGGACAGCGCCCGTGGCGAGGCTCGCGCGCTCATCCTGACGGCCCTCAAGGAGGGTCGGCACCGGCTCGCTTTACCGGTCCGACTGTCGCCAGCCGCGCGGGCTCGGCTCGACCATGACCCGCGGGCCGACTGGCTTGATGCCTTGCTCTGTGCGGTTCAGGCGGGCTGGGCGGCCCTTCGCGCACCGGATTTCGGCCTGCCGTCTGCGGTCGATCCCCTGGAAGGCTGGATCGTTGGTGCTGAGGCGCCCTCGGAGGGTCGGGGCTAAGCGTCAGGCCGGGACGGCTCCCCATTAAGATCCTGCCTGTAGCGTCGTACCAGTCGGCGCATCGTGGAGCCTCTCACCGTGAAACGCAGCTCTCTCCGGATCGACGCGGTCGATACCCCCATCATCCCGACGATCGCCGCCATGGTTCGAGCCAACCCCGGCACGATTTCCCTGGGGCAGGGCGTCGTCTCCTACGGGCCGCCCGCTGAGCTGATCGAGGCCATCCCGCGATTGATGACCGACGGGGCGCTTCATCGCTATCAGGCGGTCGGCGGCATTGCGCCGTTGCTGGCGGCGCTCGAGGACAAACTCCAGACAGACAATCACATCGCCACGGCCGGTGTGAGCACGATCGCGGTCACGGCCGGCAGCAACATGGCCTTTCTGAATGCGGTGCTGGCGGTCGCGGACCCGGGTGACGAGTTCATCCTGCCCCTGCCTTACTATTTCAATCAGCAAATGGCGATCCGCATGGCCGGTTGCGAGCCGGTCTGTGTCCCGACACGCGCCGACTACCAGCTCGACCTTCCAGCGATCGAACGGGCGATCGGGCCGCGCACCCGGGCGATCGTCACCGTTTCGCCCAACAATCCGAGCGGAGCGGTCTACCATGAGTCCGATCTGCGCGCCGTCAACCAGCTCTGCGCGGACCGTGGGATCTACCATTTCAGCGACGAGGCCTACGAGTATTTCGTGTACGGTCAGGCCCGCCATTTCTCGCCCGGTTCGATCCCTGGCGCGCACCGCCATACCTTGAGCTTTTATTCGTTTTCGAAAAATTATGGACTGGCCAGTTGGCGAATCGGCTACGTCGTCTACCCGGCCGATTTGCGCGAGGCCTTCGACAAAGTCCAGGATACGAACCTGATCTGCGCGCCGGTGGTGTCGCAGCTGATCGCGCTCGGGGCGCTGCGGCTGGGCCGCGACTGGGTGCGCGAGCAGGTGCATGACCGGCTCGCGGCTCTGGGCGACTGGGTCGACTTTGCAGCGACCGAGGGCGCTTTCTATGTGCTGATCAATCTGCCAGGGGTGAATGATCCCCTCGCCTTTTCGCGAGCGATGGTCGAAAAGCATCGGGTCGCGACGATTCCGGGCTTTGCCTTCGGTCTTGCCAATACCGCTTCCTCGAATGCGCAGCGGCTTGCCTTCGGCGCGCTCGACGCAGCCTCGGTCAGCGAGGGGGTCGAGCGCTTCGTGAGCGCGGTTCGTGATTGGTACGGTCGCTGAATCGACTGGACGGGCGCGCCGGCAGCGGGCTGAAGAGCCGCTGGTCCTCGATGAGCCAGCCCTTGAACAGTGGTTCAGTGCCCGTGGCTGGGTGATCCAGTCGTTTCAGCGGCGTGTGTGGCGCGCGATGCGCAGTCGCCACAGTGGCCTTCTGCATGCGGGTACCGGGGCGGGAAAAACGCTTGCAGTATGGCTTGGTGCGCTGCTCGCGGCTCGTGCGGGATCGGGCTTGCGGGTCCTTTGGGTGACGCCCATGCGAGCGCTCGCAAGCGATACCGCTGCAGCGCTCGCTGAGCCTCTCGAAGCGCTGGCCCCAGACTGGCGAGTCGGGCTTCGAACCAGCGACACGGGCACGAGTGAACGTCAATCACAGCGACGTCGACCGCCGCAAGCGCTCGTTACCACGCCCGAAAGCCTATCGTTGATGATCGCTCAGCCCGCGGGTGCGGCGCTCTTCGGATCACTCGCCGTGATCGTGATCGACGAGTGGCACGAGCTGATCGGCAGTAAGCGCGGGGTTCTGATGCAACTCGCGATGGCCCGACTGCGCCACTGGGCCGGCGACCCGCTGATCTGGGGCTTGTCCGCGACGCTCGCTGACCCCCAGGGGGCGCTCGAGGTGTTGACGGGCGGTCGACCCGGGAAGCTGGTCCAGGCCCCAGCGAGCCGCCCACCGATCGTCGATACCTTGATCCCGTCGTCGGTCGAGCGCTTTCCCTGGGCTGGCCACCTGGGCGCCCGAATGCGCGATGCCGTCGTTCGTGAGATCGATGCGAGCACGAGCGCGCTGGTGTTTTGTAACACCCGGGCTCAGGCGGAGATCTGGTATCAGTTGCTGCTCGAGGCTCGACCAGACTGGGCGGGGGTCATTGCCTTGCATCACGGCTCACTGGACGTAACGGTGCGGCGGTGGGTCGAGGCCGGTATCGCCGAGGGGCGGCTGCGCGCGGTTGTCTGTACCTCGACGCTTGATCTGGGCGTTGATTTTGCTCCGGTCGATCGGGTGCTGCAGATCGGCAGCGCGAAGGGCGTCGCCCGACTGCTGCAGCGCGCCGGCCGCTCGGGCCACCGTCCCGGCGGGCAGCCTCGGGTGACGCTCGTCCCTACCCACTCAATCGAGTTACTCGAGGCGGCGGCGGCGCGGCAGGCGATCGGCGCTCAGCGGCTCGAGCCTGTTCGCAGCCCTGAGCATTGCCTCGATGTCCTCGTCCAGCATCTGGTGACTGTTGCGCTGTCGGGTGGCTTTGACGAGCAGGCGCTCTTTGCCGAAGTCCGCAGCAGCTGGGCCTATCGAGCCCTGTCGCCGCAGGCCTGGAACTGGGCCCTCGATTTCGTGGTGCGAGGCGGCTCGAGCCTCACGGCCTACCCGGCTTTTCATAAGCTCGTGCGTGATCCCAGCGGCCGGTGGCAGGTCGTGGACCCTGCGATCGCACGCCGGCACCGACAGGCGATCGGGACCATCGTGGCCGACGCCGAGGTGACGGTCAAGGCGATGAACGGTGCGCGGCTGGGTAGCGTCGAGGAGTCGTTCATCGGACGCTTGAAGCCAGGCGACTGCTTTGTCTTCGCCGGGCGTGTGCTCGAGCTTGCCCGCTTTCAGGACATGGTGGCCTGGGTCCGCAGGGCGCGCTCGGCGCGGGCTGCGGTCTCACGTTGGGCGGGCTCTCGGATGCCCCTTACGAGCTCGCTGGCCGACGCGATGCTTGCGCAGCTCGATGCTCGAGGCACGTCTGAGCGGCGTAGCCCCGAACTCCGTGCGATCGAGCCGCTCCTGCAGTTACAGGAGCGGCGCTCGCGCCTGCCAGGCGGCTCGTACCTGTTGGCGGAGTCGATGGGCTCGCGCGAAGGCTTTCACCTCTTTATTTATCCGTTCGCGGGCCGGGCTGCGCATCTCGGGCTTGCAAGCCTCCTGTCTTGGCGGCTGGCCCGTTGTCGTCCTGCCACTTATTCGATGGCGGTCAATGATTACGGCTTTGAACTGCTCGGACGCGAACCGTTCGAACCCCGCTTGATCGAGTCCCGCGAGCTGTGGTCGATCGAGGGACTCGAGGAGGACTGCCTCCAGGCTGTCAATGCCACCGAACTTGTGAAGCGCCGCTTTCGCCAAACTGCGCGCATTGCCGGGCTCCTGGTTCAGGGCGGCCCGCACGAACGCCGATCGAACCGGGCACTGCAAGCTTCGGCAGGCCTCTTCTACGAGGTCTTTGCCCGCCACGATCCTGCCAACCGACTTCTCGAGCAGGCCCGCCGCGAGGTGCTCGAAGAGGAGCTCGAGTTCGATCGGATTCGGGCGGTGCTCGAGGCGTTTGAACGCCGTCCTCTCGTGCTGGTGCCGATCGAGCGCCCATCCCCCTTTGCGTTTCCCCTGATGGTCGAGCGGCTACGCGAACGTCTCAGTACCGAGGCACTCGAGACGCGGATCGCTCGGCTGATTGCTGATGCCGAGCGCGACCGATGAGGCTCATCCTCC
>CAZAVT010000012.1:14572-21284 GCA_964488395.1 uncultured Burkholderiaceae bacterium
GAGTTGCTGGCTGAGTACGCGGTGTTCGATCCGATGCGCCGCCTCTTGATGGTTGCCGACTTGCATCTGGGCAAGGGGCTCACCTTCAGACGCCAAGGCCTTGCAGTGCCTGCCGGCAGCAGCGCGCAGACCCTTGAGCGGCTGGATCGTCTGATCGCGACCCGCAGGCCCGACGCACTGGTGGTGCTCGGCGACCTGCTGCACGGGCCGCAGGCCTTGCATCCCCATCTGCTTGATCAACTGGTGGCCTGGAGGGTGCGGCACCGTTCGCTCGCCGTTCAATTGGTGACAGGTAATCACGACGAGCGAGCCGGCTTGCTGCCTGAGAGCTGCGGCATCGAGTCGGTGGGCGAGTGTCTGGAGGCTGGACCCTGGCGACTGCATCATGCGGCGCCGCCCAGCGTTGAGGAGGGTTTTGCGATCGCAGGCCACATCCATCCGGTGATCCGCCTGCAGGGTTCGTACGATCGGCTCCGCCGGCCGTGCTTCTGGCTGCGACCTGGGGCCTTGGTACTGCCCGCTTTCGGTGAGTGGACAGGCGGCTGGACCGTTCGGCCAACGCCCGACGAGCGGGTTTTCGTCGCCGTGGGCGAAGCGGTCCTGGAAGTCCCACCCGCTGCGCTCGGCCGGGCCAGTCGGGTCAGCTACGGGCGATCTTGAGCCACTGGTCGGCTGCACCTCTGAGCATCACCGCGTCGTTGGCGAGCACCAGCATGTCGTAGCCGAGCGCGCGCATGTCCCGGGCCATTTCCGCGCTGGTGCAGAAAATGCCCGCCATTCGACCGTGTCGATGGGCGGTGGCGACGATGCTCTCGAGCGCGGGACGCAGAGGGGGCTCGGTCCAGCGGACCTGAGGACGCAGTCCCAGGGCAATGCTGAGATCGGAGGGACCGACAAAGACGCCATCGAGGCCCTCGACGGCGCAGATCCCCTCGAGTTCGGCCATGCCTTGCGCGGTTTCGATCATCGCGTAGGTGATCACGGTCTGATTCGAATGATCGAAGTAGTCGGGCCCACCATAGAGCAGGGCGCGCGCCGGTCCGCTCGAACGCGTCCCCAGGGGCGGATAGCGGCAGGCCGACACGAAGCGACGCGCGTCGTCCACGCTGTCGACGAGCGGGCAGATGACGCCGTAGGCCCCTGCGTCGAGCAACTTGCCGATTTCGGAGAAGTTGTTACCCGAGCAGCGGACGATCGGCGTTGCTGGGGTCGCCGAAATCGCCTGCAGCATCGGGATCGCCCCATCCATGAAAAGGGGTCCGTGCTGAAGATCAATGGTCACCGCGTCAAAACCGAGGTGTCCAAATAGTTCGGCAGCATAGGTGCTGGAAAAGCTCATCCACGCCACCATGGCGGGCTGTCGAGCGGCGAAGCGTTCACGAAGTCGGTTGGGCCTCAAGGAAGTCTCCAGGGGTCGGATGGCATGAAGGGCGATTAGTCGGCGGCACGCGCGCCGCTGGTTGCGGATGGGACGGGTGAGGACGGTGCGAGGCGGGGCTCGGCGTTGTCCTGAACCAGCAGCCGGTGAGGGAAGGGGACCGAGATGCCGGCGTCCTCGAAGGCTTTCTTCAGGCGCTTGAGGAATTCGCGCCGCACAGCCCACTGCTGCAGCGGCTGGGTCTTCATGCGGCAGCGCACGATGACCGCCGATTCGGCCCACTGATCAACGCCGAGGATCTCCAGATCGCCTGTCACGGTCTTTACAAAGGGTTCGCTCGACTTCAGAGCGGCCGCAGTGTGCCGCATTACCTCGAACACGTGGTCCAAGTCCTCCTTGTACGCGATGCCCACGTCGACCACGGCGAAGGCGAACTCGGTCGAGAAGTTGGTGACGGTCGTGATCAAGCCATTGGATACATAGTGCACCGCGCCGTCAACGGCGCGCAATTGCACACGGCGCAGGGTCATTCCCTCGACCACGCCGGTCTTGCCGGCGACCTCCACCACGTCACCGACCCTGATCTGATTCTCGAGCAGCAGAAACACACCGGAGAAGAAGTCCTTGACCAGGCTCTGGGCGCCGAAACCGATCGCAACTCCCGCCACACCGGCTGCGCCAAGAATCGGCGCGATCGATATGCCCAGCGTATTCAGCACGACCAGCACGGTCACCACGACGATGAGTAACGACATCGTGTGGCGTGCCACCCGGCCCAGGGTTTCAATCCGCCGTTGCTGCTCGGCCGAATCTGTGCGGCGGATCAGGGTCGCAAAAAACCCTTGTAAGACCCGTAACACCACCTTTCGAAGCACCAGGGCGCCCACCACCACCACCAGCGTCGACAACAGGCGGATCCACTCGGTCCCGAGGCCGTCCGGAAAAAGTGCGCCCAGCCATTGTTCGAGCATCGCGATGACCTCCGTCGGTGAAAGAGCCAGGGATCGGGGCGCTGCCTTGCCCCGAATCAAATCGCGGCGCTTGCGGCCCGCTAACGTCACTGGCGTTGCTAGGGGTTAGGAGCCGCAGATGGTAGCAAAGAAGATCCTGTTTCGATCCCAGGCCCGCGAGAAAGTGCTGGCAGGCGCCTCGCAACTCGCCGATGCGGTCCGTGTGACCCTTGGGCCCCGGTCGAAATCGGTTCTGATCCATCGTCGCTGGGGCTCTCCGATCGTCTGCAACGATGGCGTGACGATTGCCCGCGAGACCGAGCTCGAGGATCCCGAGGAGGACTTGGGTGCGCGAATGTTGCGTCAGGCCGCCGAGCGTACCGCTGAGAGCGTGGGCGATGGCACCTCTACGGCGACCGTGATTGCGCACGCCATCCTGGCCGAGGGCATCCGCAATGTGGTGGCGGGCGCGAGCGCAATCGATCTCAAGCGCGGCCTCGATCGAGGTCTGGAACTGGCGGTCGCCGCATTGCGTGAGCAGTCGCGCCCGGTCGCGACCCGTCTCGCGAGGGCGCAGGTTGCCACCATCTCGGCGCATAACGATCCCGCGATCGGCGAACAGGTGGCCGAAGCGATGGATCGAATTGGTCCGGAAGGTGTGATCACGGTCGAATCGTCCAGGACCACCGACACGGTGCTCGAAGTGGTCGAAGGTCTGCAGTTCGATCGCGGCTGGCTCTCGCCCTATTTTGCCTCCCAGCCGGAACGGATGGAGGCTGTGCTCGAAGACGCTGTTGTCTTGCTCGCCGACCGCAAGATCGCAGCCCTCAACGATCTACTTCCGATCCTCGAGCAGATCGCCAAGACGGGGCGACCGATCCTGTTTGTGGCCGAGGAAATCGAGGGCGAGGCCCTCGCCACGCTGATCGTGAACCAGATCCGTGGCGTACTGCGTAGTTGTGCAGTGCGCGCGCCTGGCTATGGCGACCGGCGGCGTGATCTGCTCGAGGACCTCGGCGTGCTCACTGGCGCACAGGTGATCTCCGAGGCCCTGGGTCTGCAACTCGCAAACGTAACACTCGATCAGCTCGGCCGGGCGCGGCGTATCGTGGTCTCACGCGAGCACACGACGGTGATCGGCGGGCGTGGCGAGCGCGGGCGGATCGACCAGAGGATCGCGCAACTGCGCGCACAGATCGCCCAGGCAAGCAGCGACTACGATCGAGATCAGCTGCGCGAGCGACTCGGCAAGCTGGCGGGCGGCGTGGCCGTGATTCGAGTCGGCGCGGCGAGCGAGGCGGAGATGAATGCCCGCAAGGACGCCTACGACGATGCCATCTCGGCGACTCGGGCGGCGGTGGCCGAGGGTGTGGTGGCAGGGGGCGGTCTTGCATTGCTTCGGGCGAGCCCAGCAATCGAGAAGGCGCTCGGCGAGGCGGAAGGGGATGAACGGACCGGCCTCGCGATCCTTGCGCGAGCCCTGTCAGCGCCCGCGCGGGCGATCGCGGAAAACTCTGCGGTCGATGGGGGTGCGGTCTTGGCGCGGATGGCCGAGACGAGCGGCTGGATCGGCTTTGACGCGGCGAAAAAGCGATACGTCGATCTCTTTGAGGCCGGCATCATCGATGCGACCCGTGTGCTTCGGGTGGCGCTCGAGAACGCGGTGTCCGTCTCGAGTTTGCTCCTGCTCACGGAGGCGACGATGACCGAATTGCCCGATAAGCAGCCGACCGGCGCCGCCGTTGAGCCGCCGCAACTCTGAGTCATCCGGCCTGTGGCATTTATCGATCAGCACTTCGAGTCAGTCTTCAGCGCGAGGCATCGCGGAGACGGCAAACGGTGCATGCGTGCCTACAACCCCCTGCAAGGAGATTGATGAAAATGGCTGAGGAAAAAGCACTGGCTCTCAAGGAGAGCGCACCGGTACGAATGGTTTCACCCTTTGAGGAAATGGACCGTTTGTTCGATCGTCTGCTGGCACGGCGAGGATGGATGAGGCCCTGGCGAACCGACTGGGCCGCCCCTTTCGAGCTCGATTGGACCGAACCCCGAGTACCCAGAGTCGATGTGCTCGATCGCGAGGAGGACATTCAGCTGACTATCGAGGTTCCCGGGATTGACCGCAAAGATCTCGAAATCTCGGTGGGTGAGGACAGCGTCACCATCAAGGGCGAGATCGAGCGGGAGCAAAAGGACGACGCGGGCGACTGGGTGCGCTGCGAGATCGCCCGGGGTGCCTTCAGTCGTACCGTCGGGCTTCCGGCGGCGGTGGATGGGAGCCGGGCAAAGGCCCAGTTTCGCGATGGCCTGCTCACGCTCAATTTACCCAAGGTCGAGCGGGCTCGGCGCCATACGATCAAGGTGGAATAGGCTGCCGGGCGCTCGCGGCATCGTCGGCTGCGGGGCCGCCCACGCGCCCGCTGGCCGATCTGACGTATCCTTTCGGTCCTGAGCCTTGAAGGCAGCGTGCGTGACCCGCACGAAACGCTTCAGGCGGAGGTCGAAATTGATCACCAGTTTGTCGCGAGCTCGCAGCAACCTCACCGGCCCGGTGCGGACTTCCCTGAACACCGGACGTCGGAGATGAGCGGGATCGACCACGATGTCTTGCGGACGGCCTGCGCCTGGCGCGAGGCCGGACACGGGGTGACTTTGGGTACGGTGGTTCGAACCTGGGGTTCGGCGCCTCGACCACCCGGCTCACTCATGGTGATCCGTGATGACGGTCAGATCGCCGGGTCGGTGTCGGGCGGCTGCATCGAGGATGATCTGATCGACCGCCTGCGCCGCGGTGAGCTTGCCTCGGCCGTCCCGGTGGTCACGACCTATGGCGCGACAGCCGAGGAGGCCCAGCGTTTCGGCTTGCCCTGTGGCGGCACCGTCCAGGTCGTGCTCGAGCCGATCACGGATCGTTCGCGGTTGCGTGAGCTCATCGCACGCATCGAGAACCACCAGGTGACGCGACGCAGTCTCGATCTGCGGACGGGGCTCGCAAGCCTCGCGCCTGCCGAGTCCTCGGACCGCCTGCAATTCGACGGTCAGACTTTGCACACCGTCCATGGTCCCAGCCACCGCTTGCTGATCATCGGCGCTGGCCAGATGTCCGCCTACTTGGCCGAGATCGCGACGACGCTCGATTTCCAGGTGACGGTTTGCGATCCGCGTCCGGAGTATCGCGACGGTTGGTCGGCGCGTCCTGGCATCAAGCTGTCCGCGCAGATGCCTGACGACCTGGTGGTCGCGATGGCGCTGGACGCATCGAGCGCGGTGGTTTGCCTCACCCACGACCCCAAGCTCGATGACCTGGCGCTCATCGAGGCGCTCAGGACTCCCGCGTACTACATCGCGGCGATCGGTTCACGGCGCAACAATGATCGGCGGCGTGCCCGCCTGCTCGAATTTGACCTCAGTGCCGAACAGGTCGCGCGGCTCAGAGGGCCAGCGGGTCTTTCGATCGGGGCGCTCACGCCACCAGAGATCGCGCTTGCGATCGCCGCCGAAATGGTCGCCGTGCGCCGGGGCGTCGACCTGGCCGGACCACTCGCGGACTGGAGCGGCTCGCAGAGCGAATGCCGACTACCGGTGGGTGACGGGGCGTGACGATGCGACCCTCCCGCTTGATCGTCCCGGGCTGATTCGCGGCAATGCGCCCTTCCTCGACCGCGCCCGCCGCCGGCGTGAGCCCCAGCACGAGCAGTGCGGTTCGTGGCGACTGGCAGACGGTGGGCAAGCTCCTGCCCTACCTGTGGACCTGGCGCGGCCGGGTGGCGCTCGCGCTGGTCTGTCTGCTTGCCGCCAAATTTGCCAATGTCGCCGTGCCGCTCCTCTTGAAGGCCATCGTCGACGCCATGGATGTGAAGGCTGGGGACGCACGAGCTCTGTTGGTCGTTCCCGTGGCGCTCCTCATCGCCTATGGCCTGTTGCGGCTCAGCGTGTCCCTGTTCACTGAATTTCGAGAGATCGTCTTCGCCAGAGTCACGCAGGAAGCCACCCGCAGCATCACGCTCTCAGTGTTTCGCCATTTGCTGGACCTTTCCCTGCGGTTTCACCTCGAGCGTCAGATGGGTGGCATGACCCGCGACATTGAACGTGGCTCGCAGGGCGTCTCGAGCCTGATCTCCTACACGCTCTACAGCATCCTGCCCACGCTGATCGAGGTGTCGCTCGTGATTGGCTACCTGTTCTGGCACTACGAGGCCTCCTTCGGGCTGATCGCCCTCAGTGCACTCGTCCTCTACGTCTGGTACTCGGTCAAGGTCACTGAGTGGCGTACGCATTTCCGTCGCGAGTTGAACGAGCAGGATTCTCGAGCCAGCACCCGCGCGATCGATGCGCTCCTGAATTACGAGACGGTGAAGTATTTTGGCAATGAGCGCTTCGAGGC